>JALGTJ010000221.1 GCA_029821415.1 Candidatus Zipacnadia bacterium | reverse complement strand
ATCACTTTTCCAGTCTTTACGATTCATTAGATGCTGAATAATCCAATGATCAGCCTGCACAGCTTCCGGCTCGGTGCCCATCTGTCTGAGCAAATCCGCCACCTGACCCCGATCACGCAGTGCATACCTATCATCTTCCTGGCCACGAATCCACCGCCAGCAGTCAAAGCCCCGATGGAAGTTCTTGCCGGGCTTCATCATATGGTAGACATCAGTGATGAAGGCGGTAGTATAACCGTGGTCCTTCAGCCATTCGGCAGCGGTCACATCCTGGTCGAACAGCGGATGCCAGCCATAGTTAATAATCGCCTCACTGGGCTGAGGGATATAGCGGGCCGGTGAGATCGGCCGACCTGTCATCATAGCCCGCCGCGCCGGCAGCGTGGGTAAACCCTCAGCATAGGCGTCCAGAAACAGCGTGCTCTGCCCAGCCAGTTTGTCCAGATTAGGTGTTTTGATCCAATCATTGCCATAGCACCCGACATAATCCCAGCGCAACGTGTCCGCAACTATCCACAATATGTTCACGCGAAAATCTCCTTCCTACCGATAATCCAATGAGCACAGCCCAGCCTCAGGGCTGAGCAGCTTTAGTGAGCTCCAGCAGTATATCAGCATCCCAGTCAACCATTATGAAGTGAAGTTCATAGCTGGCCGGCGGTCGGGAAAAACTGACCACAACGCTTTACCATTGCACGATTTTGCTGGGGACAAAGCGAGCCACCTTGCGCCAGCAGGTTTGCCCGGTCCGGTAATGAGCCCGCTGATAGAAAGGACCGAGCACACCGGGCGGATCTATCTTTACCACATCGGCGCCACGGATGACGACATTATAGATGTGCTTTTCAATCTCCAGTAATTTCTTCGTCTCGGCAATGGGGAAGCTGACCGTCACCGAATCACCCGGCTGGACCCGGCCAACCTGTAGATAGCGGCCATCAAAGCGGATTGGCCGGTCGTTACCACTAACTGTGCACCGCACCTGTTTCAGGGCAGCCCACCCCGGTATCCGCACCTGTAAGTCTACCGGCTGCTTTATTCGGATATCCACCTGACCCTGATACGGAATGTGGCTAGCAATATCGGCCCATTGGGAAACCCGGTTCAGTAGCAGATTCACCCGCAGCTTGCCACTTTCGTGGTGCAGGATGTGCTCCCAGATGTAGTAGATCGCGCGGGCCCCGTTGGCCGTGCAACAGTGCATAATCTGTTTGCGATAATGTGGTTCCTCCCCCATCCAGGCATTGGGCAATGCCCAGCCGGCAAAGGCACCCCGATTGCGCTCAATGACATCTTCATCGGTGGTCAGCTCGTCAAGCGGTTCGTCGCGAGGCGGGCAGCTCGCCACAAACTCATGAAGCCACCCGGTGTCCATAAGCTGATTCTCAGCGAACTGATTGCGAATCCACTGGTCCACATCGTCCCAGTAGTCACCTACGCCGGTCGCCGATAGTTTTAGCCCGATGCCAATCATATCAGCGACTTCACAGGTTTCGGCTTCTTCGTGGTTCGTGGCAAACAGCCGTTCTGGGAAGTACCCCAGGTGCCATTCCTCTGCATACTCGGCACTTGTATTTGGTGTTGAAAATGCAACCAGAGTTTGTTCGCCCTGCCTCCGCGCCCATTCAAAACTCTTCTTAATAAATTCCAGGAGCACGTAATCATTGGCAGGCAGGGCGTATTCCAGCATATTCAACAAGCAGGCGGTGCGCGAGTGGAAGTGACTGCTGATAACATCTCCAGCATCCGCAAGCGGCAAGGCGCCCGCAGGCAGATCAACAGGAGGAGTGTCTGGTAGAAATCTACCCTCAGCATCAAAGACGTAAGCATGATCCTTCAGGAAATAGCATAGCTTGCGCGCCAGCTCGCCGGCGGGCTCGTACCCAGCTATACGGTAGCACAGTCCCAGACCTTGCAGGAGGAACCCTACAGCGTGCGTTGCCTGACCTCCCAGAGGAATGCCGCCTTGTTTGTGCCGAGGACCCTCGTATGAGTAGAAACGGAAGGGGAGATAGGCCCAATCCCCCTCATCCACCGCCAGCGACGTCATAGCGTCCACCTGCCGGCGCATATACCTCAGCCACAGGTCGTTAGGCTGAAGCAACTGCTGCACAGCGAAGGCCGCAATATAGGTAACCAGCGAAGAGGCGTAATGCTCAGCAGTTGGATCATCCAGAAACTCCAGCCAATCGCCGCCCTCAAATGGATAACGCGGGAAGTAGTTGAGACCGTCGGGCCCGATCTGCTTTAGGGCCGCCTCCAGCCAGCTCTGTTCAACCTCCCTATTGCTCTCGTCGCCAGTGATAAGTCGGATTAGCGGTAGAGATTGCATATACTTCTGCTGGCACCAGTCATCAATCCCATGCCACATAATCGCCGGATTGCGGGCGAAGTCAACCCTAAAATAGACCTGGTAGTCCCACTCCGGATCCGTGGCCCGCGTTAGGACGTTTTGCACCGCCTCCGCCCGCTCGGCAACGTCATACGTGTCGGGAACCATCCTTCATAGTGCTCCCCCGCGTACTGGTACAGCTCAAACTCGGGCGCCGTATCGTTGACATAGGTTAGCGGCCGTCTGATGCCTTTAGCAGTGTCCCCGCGGCCCTCCGGGAACTGTTTATTAACGCTCTCCCGACTTTCTGATTCGTCGCTGCCTTCCCGACACATACCCTATGCCCTCCTGGTACAACATTTCTCAAATGCAGTGTGATTGATGGCCCTATTCTCTCCCAACGCCGTACTTCCTGCTGTGGCAACGGGATTGGGTCAGCTCCAGCAGCGTCTCGGCATACCGGTCAATCATCTTATCTATACAGCAAAGGTCTACAG
>JALGTJ010000220.1 GCA_029821415.1 Candidatus Zipacnadia bacterium | reverse complement strand
TTGTTTCTTATCATTACTACACTGACGCGGTCTTCATCTGCCCTACAGCCCTAAGTTTTTCCACCAGTTATCCACACTTTTCAACAGACGGCAGCCCCTCCTGCACAGGTTTTCCCCAGTGTTTTCCCCAAGACAGCCCAACAACTGTTGACAACAAATATTCACAAATTACCTTCGGACAGGCCCGTCATAGCTATGTCTGCCGTGCTGCAAAGGGTCTATTGCAGAAAAGAACTTAGCTGCCGAGCAGGATTCTCCCGCCACATACGGATGGTCGCAAAAGCTTCTTCCGTAAGAGCAATCAGCTCGTCTCGTACGGATGGATCAATGTAATCCAGCAGTTCGGCGACCTGCTGCTGGGGCTTACTATTGAGCATCATCACGCCAGCGATACCAAGTGCCATAGCACGGGGCTGGCCGCCAAAGCGCAGCACAAACTCAGCCGCTTTGCTAAGTCGTCCATCCTGGGACTGGATCATGCGCATACTGTTGCGCGTCGCGCGGTCGGTGGTGTCGGCGAATAGCTTGCTGGTAATGCGCCCGTAAAGGTCTTCGGCAAAGGCATTGTGGTCGGACTGGGTAAACACCTGAGGATGCGCCCGAACCAGCGCGCCGCCTACCTCTTGCCACATAGCCCGGCGCCCCACCTCATCCAGCTCCGGGTCCTGACCACATTCATACATATACGTGTGCCCAGCTAAGTTACCCAAGACGCCAAGCAGAGCGTGGACACCGTTGTGCGCATACAGCTTGCGGTGGTCCCAGGCCTCGAACTCTGGCCTTGCCAGTATCCGCAAGCCCTCAAACTCCGGCACCGGTTCAGCTATGGCGCTGCCATCTATGGGAAAAAGCGGGTAGGCTTCCGCAACGATCACAACATCCAGGCCAGGGACGACCGGCGGCAGGTTCCGTTCTTCTATGGTTAGCCGCTGGCACATTCGGGCCACTATTGTGTTGACAAATGCAAACCTCTGCGCCAACAGCTTCGCGTTGCTGATTGTCTGACTGGTGGCGTCTCGGAGGGCAGCGGCGGCATCCTTATGATTCTCGCAGCATAGAACATTGAGTGGCTGACGGGTGAAATCGACGGACTCAGCGGCGCGCGCCAGCAATTTGCCGACGGCCGAGAATGCCCCGGCTCCGGCTGCCGTAAATACCAAGTCGGCAGTAGCTATTGCTTCGGCCAACTCCTGACGGGCGTTAGGGCCGTTGAGGTCAACGGCACTGACCCCTGAGACCTCAATCTGCTCGATCTGCGCTCCTACCTTGTTGAAGGTGATACTACCACACTCATTGACCGCAGCCACAAGGTCGGAGTCAATATCAGCAAAAGTCATCTGCCAACCCGACTGGCTGAGCAGTTCGCTCACAAAGCCCAACCCAACCCCTCCCGCTCCCACTACCAATGCTTTCACCACAATACCTCCTTAGCAAAAGATGATCTCGTTGGTTGCTTCTGCGACCGGATTGATGATTCGGCTCCGGGGCACTAAAGTCCTGCAATGATGATAATGTGCTCCGGACATCAGAAGGATAGAAGCGAGCAAGTAGTCACCAAGCCAGTAGGCCATTCCCTGCACCCAAGGCAGCTTAACCAGTTGACAGCACCCCTGGTGGCTTCTATACTTATCTACGAAGTTGGAGGGGTGGCCGAGCGGACGAAGGCGGCGGTCTTGAAAACCGCTGTGCCGTTAATGCGGCACCGGGGGTTCGAATCCCTCCCCCTCCGCCAGAATTGAAATTGGGCTAGGCCGAGGAAAACTTGACACCAGCAGCGACGCTGGTTACACTAATCCCGGCAGGCCCGCAAGGTGCCCCCATAGTCTAGTGGCCAAGGACGCCGGATTCTCAGTCCGGAAGCCGGGGTTCGACTCCCCGTGGGGGTACCAGTCAACTCATCATAGGATACTGGCGTGTTATCCGACCCAACCCAACGGGGTATACTACGGGAGTATGAAACTGGCGGGTCAGCTACACAACTTACTGCGCTCCGGTGGCCGCGCCCTCTTAGTTGTGCTGCTGGTATCTACTGCCCTGCCGCTTGCAGCGGAGAGTCAGACACTCTCACCGGTCAGCCGCTACTTGACTGCCCAGCAGCAGCTTAATCCCCTCACTGACCTTCCACCTCAGGCCCTGGCCACCCTTGACCCCTCACTCAGTGGGATGGTCGTGGAGCTGCGTGGCGAGATTGTCGCAATTATTAGTTCTGGCTCCGAGGACGGCGCGCCGCCGAGCCGGCGTTTGTTACTGCAAACCGACTCTGGCGTGGCTGTCGGCTTGGATTGTCCTGAGTCAATAGAGAAGGTAGAGGTCGGAGAGCGAGTAGCCGTCCTGGCCGGAGTGCCCGAAGATACCCAGGATCGCGGATATCTCCAGATAGAATATATGGTTCCCGAGCAGGACCTTCCCGGAACTCACACCAGTAATGCTGCCAACACCCAAACGAATGCCGCCCCGCCGAGCAATGAGGGCGCACAGGAGCCTGAAAGCCCGGAGCTGCCTCTGCCCCCACAATCGGTGCCCATCGGCCTGTACGCACCGCAGAGAATAGAAGCCTACCAGGCGTGGATAGCCAAGCACAATCCCAACCTGTCCCCGACCGAGCGAGAGCTGATCGTTCGCTGGGTGTTGTACTATGCA
>JALGTJ010000219.1 GCA_029821415.1 Candidatus Zipacnadia bacterium | reverse complement strand
GCTGCTGGGAGTTAACTGCTGGCAGCGACGACGGCCCAGACTGGTTGCAGCCTGGTCAGACAGGCGACTGATGATCTCGGGGTATTCCAGTACGCGCAGACTGCGGGCATCCATCTGCTGGCTCCCCCTAATCGTCTGCCAGTCCTAAGCGCTGTTGATGTTGCTCGATAGCGTGGTCCAGGTACTGGGTTATCCGTCCGTCCTGCTCGGGATGTAGCGGTGGCGGTTCTTCGTCGGGCTCTCTTATTTCCCTGCTACTCAGCGCCAGTATAGTATTCTCTACTGACAGCGCCAGCGCATCCAGGTTGTAACCACCTTCCAGTACAACTACAAGTCGTCCCTCGCACAAGTCAACCGCCGCTGTGAGCGTCTCCTGTACGAGCCAATAGAACCCCTCGGCGGTCATTTGCATATCGACCAGCGGATCGCACCAGTGCGCGTCGTACCCGGCAGAAATGAATACAATCTCTGGCTTGAAAGTGCACAGGGCGGGTATGGCTATCTGTCGCCAGGCTTGTAGATAGTGCTTATCGCGGGCGCTCGGAGGAAGTGGTACATTAATGGTCCAGCCCATCCCGGCGTCAAGCCCTACTTCGTCAACCGAACCGGTGCCGGGGAACGCCGGCGACTGATGTATGCTGAAATATAGCACGTCACCGCGCGAGTAAAATATATCCTGAGTGCCGTTGCCGTGATGAGCGTCAAAGTCGAGAATTGCGACGCGGCTTATTCCGACTCGCAGCACGGCTTCAGCAGCAATGGCTACGTTGTTGAAAAAGCAAAACCCCATCCCCTTATTGGGCAATGCGTGATGACCAGGCGGGCGGACCAGGCATATCGCCGAATCCACTTCACCTGCAACCACTGCTTCGGTGGCCGCTATGCATCCCCCTGCCGCGAGCATCGCTGCCGGGTAGGTCTGCTCTGTGGCCTGTGTGTCTAAGTCCAGCGCCCCGCCGCCGTGCTCAGAGAGGAACTTCAAGTGATCAATATGATCATATTCGTGCACCCACCCGACTTGCTCTATAGTTGCAGGCGCAAATTGCAGATGCTTCAGTTCCCGCCACAGTCCGGTCTGTTGCAGGCGACCTACAATGGCCGCCAGCCGGGTGCCGTTCTCCGGATGGTGGGGAACGCCATGCTCCTCAAACAATGGATTGTATATACATCCGATCATAAATTGACCTCGGTGCCTGGTTGATATATTTTGGGGGCAGCTTCCCTTCGCTGTAAGGGTACAAGCCACGGGGTGACAGGTCAAGTAAGAAGAACTGAGGAGGAGAGCAAAGTCACTTGACGGCTGTTAATGTGAGACTATCCGGATAAAGAAACTGGTGGTGGCATAGGCTTCCAGCCTGTGGAAGCTGGTAGTCATACCACTCGCGCTGGAAGCCCTACCCACCAGAACAAGGAACGAAGGCTTACAGCTACAGCTCCTGCGCCTTCGTCAAGGCTTGCTTGAGTGCGGCCAGTCCGCGGGCAGCGTGCTCATAGGGGTCGGGCTCAAAGTCAAAGACCTCAATGGAACAGTAGCCCTGATAGCCGATGTCCAAAAGCGCCCTCATAATTGGCACAAAGTCAGTGTCACCCCACCCGGGGGCACGCTGGTTGTAATCGTTGCAGTGAAAATGACCTAATAGGTCGCCGGTCTGCCGGATCTGAGCGGGGAAGTCGGCTTCTACATGTGTTCCGCTGTAAGTGTCCAGAATGACCTTGACATTGGGGCGGTTAATCTCCTGAACCATCCGCCGTGCCTCCTCGGCACGGGTTATGAAGTTGTTATTTGTCTCGGGCGCCAGCGGCTCGATACAAGTCGTAAAGTCCTCAGCTCCGGGAACTTCTGCGCAGGCAATCATTGCCTCTTTGAACCACTCCCAGGCTTGCTGGTAGCTAACCCCGGGCTTAACATCGCGCTGCTGGGGCGAGCCGACCACCTGTATGCTGCCCCCGATCTCTACCCCAAATCTGACCAGGTCCTGCATATACTGAATTGTCCGCCTGCGCACCTCCGCGTCGGGGTCAGTCAGGTGATAACCCTCCGTCTGGGCCAGTAGCCAGTGGATACCTGCCACTTTCACCCCGCTCTCCTCTGCCAGTGTGCGTATCTGTTGGCGAGTTTCCTCGCTAATATTGCGCACAGAGTTGTCAATTGTGAAGGGGGCGATTTCAATAGCGTCAAAGCCAATATCCGCAGCTACCTCAAACTGCTTGGCCAGTGGCCAGTCTTGAAATATTTCATTACAGATACAGAACTTCATGCTAACCAGCTCTCTTTCGTGTAAAAAATTTCCTGAAGGTATTCAAACATTGTTTTGCGGCGTCTGATACAGTTTCGTCAATTGGAGGAAAATTCCTTGTATGGTCTGGAATTGGGCAACTTGTGGGCTGCGATTGTCTATTCTCACATTCCGGTTAGGGTGGGGGCTGATGGGTTGGGGATATCTGGCCACGTAGCAGTGCCGGCATCTCCGCCAGCTTCCCATACACGATTAACTGGTCGCCAACTTCAATTGATTCGTTGCCATGCGGCGCGGGGATCAGCTTTTCGTCCCGTTCAATAGCAATTACCAGGATACCCTGGTCATGAGGCCTGGTCTCGGCCATCGTCTTGCCCGCAAACTGACACTCCGCGGGGACCTCCACGCGGGCC
>JALGTJ010000218.1 GCA_029821415.1 Candidatus Zipacnadia bacterium | reverse complement strand
AGATACTTCCCACTAAAACGCATTATGACCGTGGCGTGGCTGGATCGTCTCAGCCGCTGGATAAACCACCTTCCCGGCCTGAACCGACTGCTTTCGTATACGCTGGTGGCAGTGGCCCGCAAGCCATAGCAGCATTCAAGCAGTTGGGCAGCTACTTTATTTCGTCGGGCTTCCATCCGTTCTGGGGAAGGTGTAGAGCGGCGTCAATGGTGAGCAGCTCTGGGCAGTTGGGGCCGTGCATATCGGAGAGGAGCGCTGGCTCTAAGCCACGCGCACGCAAGCCTCGGATAATTAAAGGCAGTGCCCGCACGCTGTTGATGTCGCCGCCGTGCATTAGGATGATTGAACCGGGTCGGATGCCGGTCAGACAACGCTGGGCAATTGCGCTAACTGGCGGGTTGGCCCAATCGCCGGCATTGTGGGTCCACAGTGTAACAATTTGCGAGCGGGCGCTGGCACAGCGTAGCACCATGGCAGTGTAGTCACCACCGGGCGGGCGCAGGTATCTCGTCACCTGTCCGGTCAGTCGCCCGATGACGGTCTGACAGGCATCCAGCTCGGCAGCAATTTCCTGGGCGTTAAGTTCCGACAAGCGGCGGTGGTGATAGGTGTGATTACCAATCAGATGGCCGGCCTGGGCGATCTCACGGAGAAGCTGGGGGTACTGCTCAGCCTTTTCGCCGACCACAAAGAAGTTAGCTACCGCTTGGTGGCGTTTGAGCACTTGTAGAATCAAGGGAGTAATTAACGGGCAGGGGCCGTCGTCAATGGTAATGGCCACTCGTCGCTGGCTCCGGGCCCCGTGCAGCATCACTAAGATCGTTGGTTCGTCGGCGGTATTCTCGGACACAGAGCCGTTGCTGGCCATAATATGTTGCCAGTCAATGCCATAGCCCACCAACGGCTTAGTATAGGCGGTCGGAGGCAGTGGGGTCACGGTGGGATCGCGAGATGGATTGTCGGGTGCACAGTCGAGCAGTAGCGGGTCGTAGCGCACCACGCCCAGTCTGCGCACTGCCTGTGGCTCATTGCGAGTCGGCTCAGGCAATGCCAGGTAACTGCTACGAGTCGTTGACAGCGAAAAGACGGGCCGGTGGCTCTGCCCACCGGCATTCGGCTCACTGGGCACGACCGACCAGACGTCAACGTGACTGATGTCGCTGTCAGCAGAAAAAACGGCAGCCAGTGCGGCGGAGGCATCGGCCTCCATCGCCGCCAACTGGAACTGGCCGGTGAGTTGATCGCCGGCCTGGAACTTAACCAGCGCAGCCTTGAGCCTCTCAACTTCACCGACAGCCACTCGCAGCAGCCGCTGATGGAGCGAGACGCTCTGAAGCTGCTCAGCGATGCGTTTTTCATCTTCGACGCAAAGGCCTTTGACTACTTGGGCTTGCTCGTCCTCCAGAGGCACCAGCAGTTCCGCAGGTGGCGGGGACCGATGCAGGGCGATATGTGAGAGACTATCTGTCAGCTCCGCAGAATCTGGCTGAGCGCTGCTCGCAGCCGTAGCAAGCAGACCCAGCGCTGCTATTATTGTTAGGAATGGTAGCTGTCTCATCAATAACTTACCGGCTGCCGGGACTGTTCAGTCTCGCAGCAGCCTGCCCATAAGTCTGTAATATAATCGGTTTCGCCGCTCTTATTATAGCTCAGCTATGTTGTTGCGTCCAGCACGGATGCCGCCGGGCACAAAAAGAGGCCCGAGCTTGTTGCTCGGGCCTCGGGGCTTATGTAGGTCTTTCTAAGCAGTTTACCACTCCACGCTGATGTCCACTATCCTGTGGACAACCTCGTCTCCGATCTTGCGGATTACCCTCAGCACCACATATGATTTGCCACTTTTCCGGGCGGCCTCCAGGGCGTTCTCCCAGTCATTCAGGCCCCTAATTGGGGTTTGGTTCACCTTGCTGATGACATCGCCTTCGGCCAGCTTGCTGTAAGCCGGGCCGCTGGCATCAACGTCGGTCACGACCACACCGGCCAGTTGCCTATCGTTGAATTGGTCCCTGTCTTGGTTGGTGAGGCGCCGTACCGTCACGCCCAGGGCAGTGCTGGCACTGGCATTGGCCGGATGTTCCTCTTTGGCTTCTTCTGGTTCCAGCCCGGCGTACCTGGCGGGCATCTCACCGAGGGTCACTCGCACAGTCCTCTCCTTCTTGTTGCGGACCACAGTAAGCTCGACAGTCGTACCTGGTGGGGTGTTGCCGATAGCCTGCTGTACCACAGTAAGCTCGACAGTCGTACCTGGTGGGGTGTTGCCGATAGCCTGCTGTAGCTCCCAGGTGTCCTTGATCGGCTTACCATCAACGGCGGTGATTACGTCTTCCACCTGCAAGTCGCTGTCAGCAGCCGGTGAGTCCTCCTGGATGTTGGCCACCAGCGCACCGTGATCGACACCGTAGAAATCCCGGGTGTTGGCGGTCAAATCATCAATTCCTATCCCCAGCCAGCCGCGCTTGACCTTGTGTTGGATAAGCTGGGGGATGACGTTCCGCGCAGTATCGGAGGGAATGGCAAAGCCGATTCCAACATTACCGGCGACCATACCCGGAGAGAAGATAGCCACGTTGATGCCAATCACCTCACCGCGCAGATTGACCAGCGGCCCGCCACGGTCTGGATGATATCACCCAGGCGGATGTATTCGCGCAAGCCGGGCAGGAACCGTCCCTTGGCCGAGATTATTCCGGCAGTGACCGTCTGATCCAGCCCGAAGGGAGTGCCAACGGCCATAACCCACTGGCCGACCTGGGCATCTGCCGAGCTGCCCAGCGACAGAGTTGGCAGCTTGCGACCAACATCAACCTTGAGAACCGCCAGATCGGTCTTGGGGTCTTTGCCGATCAACTTGGCTTTGTATTTGCGATCGTCTTCCTGATCAAAGAGCTGGACCTGGAAATCTGTCCCCCCTTCCACTACATGTGTATTGGTGACGATATAGCCGTCTTCGCGGTATATCCAACCCGATCCCAGCGACTCGGTTTTGAAGGGAATTTCCTTCGGCTTCTCGCCAGGCTCTTGCTCAGGTAGACCGAAGGGCCAGGGGAACTGCTTAAAGAAGTCACGCGCGGTTGCGGGTGGAGTAATTTGCTTGTGCGTAACGGGGCTATAAATGACCATTGCGGCAACTGCCATTCCCACCAATACGCTCAGTAGGATGATAATGATGTGGGAATGTCGGTGACTAAGCATAGCTTTACTGGTCATTTGCCAAATCCTCCTGAGGGTATGCATAAGATTGGTAGATCGCAGCCTTAAATTCAAAATCTTCATAGTTGGACGTAGCTAGGGGTTGGATTGTTCACGTGAGGGCTATTCTTCTGTCCTCCAATGCTTGGCGAGCAAGGCCGCAAAATATCCCGCTCCAAATCCGTTGTCTATATTGACAACTACCACCCCGCTGGCGCAACTGTTAAGCATAGCCAGCAACGCGGACAGTCCCCCGAAGCTGGCCCCGTAGCCAATGCTGGTGGGGACAGCGATTACCGGTGCGCTGACCAGCCCGCCGACCACGCTCGGCAGCGCCCCCTCCATTCCGGCGACTACGATTATCCAGCCGGTGCAGACCGGCCACCCCTACATCGTACAGCGACTGGACCTGACAGCCGGCGGCAGCAACGGTAACGCGGGCTTCTTCGGCAACGGGTATATCCGAGGTTCCCGCGCTGACCACGAGTACTGACCCCCCGTCGGATTGGACAGCCTTGGGCTGACCGACTTGCACGATTTGGGCTTGCTCGTGATAGACCGCCTCGGAGGCTACTGCCTGAACTGCCTGGTAGATCTGCGGGCTGGCGTGAGTGGCCAGGACCACCTGGTCCTGCTCGCGCATCGCTGCGGCTATGCGGCTGACCTGTTCAGGGGTCTTACCCGGGCAAAATATCACCTCGGGAAAACCAGTGCGCAGGGCACGATGGTGGTCAATCTTGGCGAAGCCCAGGTCCTCAAATGGCATAGCCCGGAGCTGGTCCAGAGCGGCTTGCACCCCCAGTTGCCCCGAGGCAACATCATCAAGCAGTTGTCGCAAGCGTCGCTCGTCCATAAACCTGATTGTCCCTTATTGCTTGGATGTACTGCCTGTCTCAGAGTTCTATTTGTCTGTCCGACAAGAAGCTGGCATCGTTAGCTGCGTTAGAGCGTGACTGCTACCGGCCACCTTGCGTGGCAGCCGATAGTAGCTAATCACTAAGCCGGCGCCTCGGCAGTTGCTACGGCTTCCGCCATTACCGTGTCACTGATATCGGCCTCGCGGCGGAACAGAATATTCACTTGGGCATCACCCGACATAAATAACGGTTCCCAGCCCTCATCCACCAGGCGGCGGATCTGACCGTTGGCTTGCGATATTGAGCTGCTTTCGGGTACTTGCAGGAGTCGGTATTCGTAAGTCGGCATTGTCGGCTCTCCTCCCAGAGATAGTGGTCTGCACGGCCGCCGCACGGGGCTCGAACATAGTGCTTACGCCATGGGTCACACGGCAAACTGCGAGAATAATGACAAGTGCCAGGATGATGGTAAGGAGAATTCGGACCTCCAGGCTCATGTGCTTTTTGGGTCGTCCGTAAATGTAGACGCGATGACGTTCCGACGGCTCGGCTGGCTGCTGTAGCAACTCACGCTGGTCCCGCGGAATCTGCTGGCCGCAATAGGGGCAGTTAGGCACGTCTTCGGTTATGCGCCTACCACATTGTGTGCAATGTACTTGCTCCATCGCCGACCCCTCATCTCCACACCTTTGTCGGCTAACATTAGCTTTTTCGCCGTGGCGGCAAGAACTCCTTCCTGGCTGCTGGAACTATTGCTCTATGCAGGAGCCGGTACACTGGCAATGGATTGCAACGACACAGTAACCATCTGTCAAATCCCTGGTGTGTCCCTTATGAATAGTGCGGCTATTCCGATAAAGTGAATGTGCGGGCCGGGAGCAGACCGCACCCAAGGAAGGAATGTTGCTGTATGGGTCAGCCAGCACTGAAGTATTACGTTACCAGCGAGTGGCCTGGGCGGATCGAGGAATTGCGTAGCGATGTTTCCGTCGCCCAGGATCCACCGAGTCTGCTTGCTGCCGCCTATGCCGCGGGCCTGCCTAACGGGGTCGACTTCTGGGCGGCAGCCTCCATAGACTATCCGTCCGCTATCATCTGGTTCCACACGCGCCGGCCGCTGGCTGAGCCACTGCTCAAGCAGCAAGCCGCCGAGCTCAACCGGCAAGTGGGATTGGTACGCAGTGATGATGCCCAATTGCCCGTGATGACTTTTCGGCCCGAACCGCTGGCCACGGTGGTTGAGGCCGACGCACCACCGCTCACGGAGATGCCGGCCCACTATCGGGACTTCATCGTCTTCTCTGCCGCCCGGCCTCAGGCGCTGGTGCGAGCTGGATCGCTAAACGCAGATAAACCTCCCGACTACCAGCCGATAACTCCTTTGGCAGAGCTGGTGGGCCTTAACCTGGCGGCCATCCAGCGCCAGTCTGGTACCGTGGAGACGGCGCGACTCATCGCCAGTCGCCAGGAATGGTCGGAAGAGCAGTTCTTTGATCTGCTGGAGAGGGCAGTGGCTAATGTTCATCAACGCGAAGAGGAACTATCCGTGCTCGCCATGCAAGTGGAGGTTGAGTATACAGCCGGTGCGCTGGCGGAGGCCATCGCCCCCTGGGAACAGATCTGGCATGTTATTCGTGACAATCTGCGGGCTACGGATATCGTGTGCCAGTTGCAGCCAGGCTACTACGTCATTGCTATGCTCAATACCAGCCCGCGCGAGGCGATGGTGGCCGCTGACCGGCTACGGGCCTGGTTTAGAATGCTGAGCAAAGCCACGGTAGCACGGTTCACTACTACGATGGGAATCAGCCACTGGAGCACCGGGAGACCGGGTGTCGGGCAACTGCTGTGGGAAGCACGTCGGGCCATGGAGATGGCAGCAGCGTCGGGAGCCGAATCGCCCTTTGTATACACGTAGCGGGATCTCCCAGGACTGGGATAGTCGCACTGGCAGTGCGGGCCCCCGCTTTCAACCACCGGCGCCCTCGGCATTGACGGGTCAAATCTGCTCAGCGAACTACCTTCAGCGATACGTACCCGACGACCGTGGGCATAGGCTGGACGTCGCCGGAGTTGCTGTAGGCGAGACGTCGCCGGAGTTGCTGTAGGCGATCAACTCGCCCCGCTGGGCACCGAGCTGCTTAGCAGCCGCGAGCATCGCCGCCGTCGGGCCATACCCGCACATAGTTATCCCATAGCGGGCGCGCTCCTCCAGTAGCCCCTGTGGATCCAACTTCTCCATATATTGCGCCAGTCTCATATCCTGCTCGCGGGCGACCTGGGGCGGCTCCTGGTGGGTCATATCAGTACTGGCTATGATCACTGCGTCGCGGCCCTGGCATACCTGAGCGACTGCAGTGGCCAGTGCCTTGGCAGTATTCCAGTCCTGCTCAATCATCATTATCGGCACGATGCTCAGGGTTTCACCGTACAGGTATTGCAAGAAGGGCAGTTGTACCTCCAGGCTGTGTTCATACGCCAGTTCGTGGGTGCCTTCCGTCAGGTCAGAACAACTCTCCAGCAGGGCCGCGGCTGTCTCTGCGTCAATACGGGTTTCTCCCAGTGGAGTTGACCAGGCTCCCTCCGCTTGTATAACTGCCCCCGAGCCGCCGAGGCGGTGTGAAGGGCCAATAATTATCGCTATTTCGGGGCGGCCATCTTGGGCCAGCTCGTAGAACCCACAAGCCGCCGGTG
>JALGTJ010000217.1 GCA_029821415.1 Candidatus Zipacnadia bacterium | reverse complement strand
CGGACTCATCAACAAAGTAGTGGCGAATTGAGGGTGATTGTTGTTTGTATCGGCTCATTTCCCCTCCATCACGACGGACCGAAACAGGGCCGCAGCAAACGATGCGCGGGATTGGCATCATTTCATCGCCTCGGTCTGCCGGTTGGTGACGTTGCCAATGAGCAGGCGCAGTTGCTCCAGATGGGGGATGTGCTCGGCGATGGCCTGGAAGCCGGACAGGAAGAAATAGCCGATGGCGAAGTGGGCGCGGATGCTATCGGCCAGGCTTGTACTGAGCTTGTCGAAGTGAAGTTATTGATCTCGGGAGCCAGCTCCCGGGTGCGGTTGTCTATGATGTCGTGAGGCATTGGTCACTCCTCTAGGTGCCCGTCACTTTGGAAGTGACGGGCACCTCAGTTGTCTCCTAGAAAACGGACCGTGATGTCTTCATAGAACTCCCAGGCGTAGAACTTGACGGTCTCGAAGATCTTGTCTACCACTTTGTACTGCGCCGCAGTCGGCATCTCGAATTCCAGGATCGCAGTAGGTGGCTCGCTCGCACATATCTGGACCGAAACGGTATCCATCGCGGAAGCGAGACGTTTCCCCGCTGCCCGGAGTGCTTCTTGCACACGCTCGGATGGATGAGAGGCGATCACGATTTCGACCTGCACACGCATTGCTCTATCCTTCCGTAGATGAACCACTGATCCCACTGAAGCCCTTTCAGTGTCCTCAGTACCTCAGTGATTCCGCCCTTCCACAATCGCAATCTCCTCCTCCGTCAACCCATACAACTCATACACCAGCGCATTCAACTCCCGCTCCCACTCCGCCACCTGCGACCCCTGGCCCTTCGCATCCAGCAGCTTGCGCACCAGTGACTCAATGGCGGCGCGTTGGGCTGGAGTAGTATCCGGGATAGGTATCTGAGTTACGTAGATGGGTTTGTACTCGATAAAACCACCTGCCCGCTCAGCCGCGATTCGCTTCATGAACCAAGATACTACTGATGAATTCAGAATGCCCACCAGGAATAGCTTATCTGGGGCAATAGGGAGGATGTTGGCGGGAGCGCTGACGTAGTACTCTTGGCCGTCATAAGTGAATCGCGGTTCAATACACAGGTTGGGCCAAATAATCTTGGGCTTCTCAAACTCTTTCCAGTATGCAGTCACGTCCTGAATTTCAAACCATTTGTAGGTTCCGGGTTTCCGCCCTTTGCCAGGCATAAGCTGGTCTTTGAATCTCGTTAAGTAGTCTCGGACGGCGGGGTAATGACGAATGTTAATACCTCGGCGAGTAAAGATGATATACAATTCAGCCCACCCAATACGCCAACGTTTGATGTCCTGCCCCCGCAGCCAGGGTTTGATGATCTCGACACTGCGAGGGTCCTCGGCTACGAGCCGGTCCCGCGTGGCCTGGTCAATGACGAAGGCTTTGTTCAGCCCGGTCACAATGCCCCGATAGAACTTCCCACCCACGTACTCCCCCAGCGGCGTCCCGCTGCAGCGCAGTTTCTCCAGCAGGGCCAGCACTTCGGGCCGCTCCAACGCCCACCCGTCACGGCGCAGGCTGCGCTGCGGCTGGGGCCATCCCTCGCGCTGCACGGCGTCGGCCAACCGTTCCAACGTGGCCATGCTATGCACGTTCAGCGCTTGCGCCGTCGCCTCGCCATCACCAGGACGGCGGTTGGCTGCCACCAGCACGCAGGGGTAAGTGGTAGCCTCGAAGATGGGCAGGTCGCCAAAGTCAATCACCGTCTTCAGCCAGGTGTTATCCCGCAGATAAGTGCGCAGGGCCTTCCCGTATCCGGCGCGGAAGAACTTGTTGGAGCTGATGAAGGTTAACACGCCCCCGGACCGGGCCAGGGCCAACCCCTGGCGGTAGAAATAGACGTACAGGTCGGCCACCCCGTGGTACACGTCGGGGAAGGCCGCTTTCAGCAGCGGTTTCTGCTCGGAGAAGCGCTCCTGCCGGATGTACGGCGGATTGGCGATCACCACGTCAAACCCGCCCTTGTCGGCGAAGACCTCGGCAAAATCCAGCCGCCATAAGAAGGACAGGCCCAGTTGGGTGCGCAGGGCGTCCACATCGCGGGCGACGACGGGCACTTCGCCGCTCTGCATGGCCTGTACCTTGTCGTATACCGCTTTCGCCCGTTCCATCACAGACCGGTAGCGCTCCAACTCGGCCTCAAATCTGGCCTTCAACTTGCGCTGCTCCCTGGACATGAACGCTTCGCCCATCGGCGGCACCTGCGCCGACATCTGCTCCAAGACCTGGCCTCGTTTCGCTCCGACCAGCTTGACCGCCAACTGGCACAACAGCGCCAGGATGCGCAGCTCGCGCCGCTGTTTCTCCGCCAGGTCAGGCTCCTTGAAGTAGGCTTCCTTCTCGGTCTGGATGCGATCAATCAGTTGGCGGGCCACGGCGTCGTCGGCCAGCTCGTCCAGTTGCACCGGCTCACCAAAAAGCCGCTCGATCAGGCTGTCGCCCACGCGCACGCGGTAGCTGAGGTTGGGCAGGGTGGGCACCGCTTCGCCGCTCCGCCGTTCGTAATCCACCATCAGGCTGAGCCACAAGCGCAGCTCGCAGATGCGCACCGCCTCGGGCTGGATGTCCACCCCGTACAGCGCCCGCTCGATGAAGCCCCGCTTGAGGTCGTAGTCGTAGTTGCGACGCTG
>JALGTJ010000216.1 GCA_029821415.1 Candidatus Zipacnadia bacterium | reverse complement strand
GGGTAAGCAGAATCTGCTTGTCGCTGGCGCAATGATTGCAGCGCTAATCACTGGTGCTTTACTGGGAGGATGCGGTGGCATCAGCACGCCACAGGAAGAGGAACCCACCACGACGACGGTGGTCGTTGAGTGTGTTATTGAGGGAACTGACGATTTCATTGAGGTACCGGCAGATGTGGTAGTTGGTGGTGTGCGGGGGCAGACCAATCTTGACGATAACTGGGTAATACTGGACAACGTCCCGCTCGGCTCGCAGGATCCGCCTCAGCAGCCGGTGACGGCAACTGCTCCAGGCTATCGCACCGCGTCACGGATGGTAACACTCAACAAGTTCAGCTACACGGCGGTGAGCCTGCCAATGACACCGGTGGATATCGGTGCTACGGGCACGGTATCGGGCACAGTTACCGACGCAGATACCGGCCAGCCGATCGTCAATGCCCTGGTCAGCTTTCTGGCTCCGGGGGGCTTGCCGTCCGAAGCCGTCAAAGGCTCAACGGACAACGCTGGCTTCTATGTGATAGGTGGCATTCCTGCCCAGCAGGTTCACGCTACTTGCCAGGCGGTTGGCTATCTGGAGGCGGCAACCGATGTCTGGGTCACCGCCGATGCAGTCGGCCCGAACGACCCAGTGGACTTCGCGCTGGCAGGTGGCGAGTCAACAGTCACCGTCAGGGGGCAGGTTTTGGACACCCGTACCGAGGCTCCCATACCCGGTGCTACGGTCCAGATCGGCGGCCAGCCCCCGGTCATCACTGGCCCTGATGGCGCATTTTCGGTTCCGTATGTCCCCGTTGGTGAGCAGCCCGTGGAGGCCAGCGCGACAGGATATGATGATTACTATACCATAATCAATGTGGTGCCCGGCATAGACAATCTGATAATCCTGCTCAATGAATACTCGCCCCAGCCGCCGGGCCCGCCGTATACAATCGCTGGCCGTGTGACGCTGCTGGGGGCGCCGGATAACTCTGGTGCAACGGTCACTGCTACTGATGTTGACAGTGGGCAGATGCGCGACGATGATCTTACTGACGCCGACGGGTACTACTACCTGTTCGTGCCCCCGGGATATTACCGGATAGAAGTCACCTATGGCAGCCACTCTATCAGCCGAGAAGTCGAGTTGCTGGGCGGTGGTAGAGTCCTGGAGGGTATCAATTTCACGCTGACGGTTGACTAATTGCGGGGGAGAGGCCAAACAATGAACAGATTGCAAGTCGTTTGTGACATTTGCCTGATTGCGCTGTTGGCTGGTTCGAGTATGGCTGGGCTACCGGCGGACAACAGTGTGAAGGCCGAAACAACAGACCTCGGCTTTCCGGGTTTGCATTCGCCACAGCTCGACCAGATGGCAGCTCGTGCCGATCGGCCGTCGTGGGCGCCGCTGCCCATTATGTGGGGACACACCGAGATGGCTCCGAAGCTGATTCAGGTGTTGCGGCAGGGTAGTGCAGATGACCGCATCCGAGCTGCCTTCTTGTTGGGGCAGATCGGCGACCGTGACGCTACCAGCTCCTTGCTGAGCGCCCTGGACGACCCGTGTCGGGATGTGCGTATTCAGGCAGGTATTGCCCTGGCATGCCTCGGCGATGAGCGCGGTCAACACGCCGCTTGGGCAGCGCTCATCGGCGAGCCACAGTGGATTCGCTATTATGCTGTGCTGGGCCTGAGTCGTTTGAATACAGACCGGATCCGCCACAACCTCAAACAGATCCAACCTCAGCAGCCCGCGTTCATCAGTCGGACTATCCAGGCCGCGTTAGACCAGCCGGCACCACTGCCGGCCACGGCGCCTGGCCGCCAGATTGATGTGCTGTGGGACTGGGGCACGGTGGTGGATGCATTTGATGTTGAAACAGACTGGTGGTGGCACCGCGGCGGAGACTATGACCAGTGCATCCGTTGTATGCAGGTTATGCTGCTGATGGATCCTACTCTGGCCGAGCTCTACAGCAACATCGCGTGGCTGCAGTGGAGCTTGGGTGATGAGACCAGTGCTATCGGCACCTATCATCGCGGTATCAGCCAGCTACCCGACGATGCCTGGAGCTATCACTATCTGGGCCAGCACTACTTCATGACCAAGAGGTATGAGTTAGCTATCCCCTACCTACGGGAGGCCATAAGGCTACAGCCCGATATTATCAGCCGGCACGTGCTGGCCCACTGCTTGGAACGCACCGGACAACTGGAGGCCTGCCTGGCGGAGTGGCAGCAGATGTATGAGCAATCTCCGGATGACCCTGCTGTAAAGTCCAACTACGAGCGGGTCAAGAAGCTTTACGAGGCGCGTTGACGGGCTTTGCGGGAGCCGCCTATCCGTCGGCGGTATCGCCTTCACTGTTACCACTGTCTTCCGGACCGCTTTCGGGAGGCTGTGGTGTTTCTTGGTTGCCTGGGGAGAGGCTGGGAGAAGGTGGCGTAGGGCTGCTCTCCGCAGTTGTGGGAGGCTGCTCTTCGGTCGCCGACGGCAGATTTGACTGCCGAGTGGTAACCTTTACGGTGGCAGCGCCCACGCCCAGTGATTCTACCCCTTCGGGAAAAACCAAGGTGGGGGTGAAGGTTCCCGACCCGCGCAAGTCACCGATGTTAATCTGCACTGTGCGGATGCGTTCGACATCCGCGACGGCAGACTCATCGCCAGTGATAGTGACGGTACTGGGGCTGGTCTGTAC
>JALGTJ010000215.1 GCA_029821415.1 Candidatus Zipacnadia bacterium | reverse complement strand
CCACCAGCGCACCACTTCGCAGGTCGTAGTATCCGGTGGTTGGTGCAAGTAGCTCGTACTGGCATAAGATGTCAGCAGGCTGTCATCAGACAGTTGCAGCGTTACCGGCCAGCCGACATACAGGTCCGCCGACAGCGCTAGCTGGATAGGATTATCCAGATCCCAGGTCTTGCCGCCGTCAGTGCTGACCACTGCGAACGTTCCCCACGGCAGGTGGTAGTTGGAATATGTGGCCAGGAGGCGGCCATCGCTCAGTTCGGTCAAATAGACGTGCACCTCAGCGTTATTCGTCAACTTCCAGGGCTTACACCAATGCTCCCCATTATCCAGGGATTCAGTGAGCACAGTGTCTTGAAAACCTTCACCCGAAGTCCCCGGAACCTGTCGGCGCAAGGCGGCCAGCAGGCGCCCGTCTGGCAGGCGAATGGCTGAGATCTCGCCAAAGCGTGTCTGATCCCAAGCCACCAGTCCTTGCGAGCATTCCCAGCTTCTCCCTCCATCTTGCGAGCGGCAAATCTGCAAGTTAGGGTTGTTTCCCTGCTTGCCGAAGCCACGTAGCATCAATAGTGACCCATCCGGCTCAATAATTACATTCCGGGGATAGCCTGCTCCCGGAAGGATGGTAGTTTCCCACGTACGCCCTCCGTCTTCCGAGCGCGAAATGGGTATTTCGTCGTGCTTGGCTCCCGGTCCGAAGTAGCCCTTCTGAGCGGTTAACACCAGTGAACCGTCGGGCAATGCCGTCAGGCTCGGCTCTTTGCCAAACAGAGGAGTCTCGTTGATTTGTTCCCAGTCCAGGCCCTGATTCTTGGATTCATAAACGAATATGTCAAAGTGCCTTTGGGTTGGGTCAGGGTCATGGTTGTCACGACATGCGGCCAGCACTAAGTTTCCGTCTGGCATTTGGGTCATGCCCGCCTTATAGTTACCCCGCGGTCCAACCCGAGTTCGGATTGCGTATTCCCAGTGCACGAAACCAACCCGTTGCAAATCCTGGCCCGTATAGCCGGTTAGCGCAGTAGGATACTTGCTGTAGTCATAACCGCTCAGCAATTCGGCATTGCGCTGTTGTGCTTCTTTGTTTTTCCCGACTGGTTGAGTTTCTTGAGCTTCCATCGGTAATTACTCTCCTCGTATCATGACCATTGCGCGTACTACCAGCCGGTGATGATTTGCTTACCCACCTTCTTCTCCCTTTGAGCTTCACATATACTGCGTGGCAGCAATAGACCAGCGTATTTGGTAAGCGGCGCGCTCACTCGTGCTGCCCAACCCACGCGGGACTCATTCACTGAGGGCCACTATAATCCCTTCATTGGCTCCTGGCGGCGTCGGGCACCCACCTAACTCTGCGGAGCATAGCGGACATCCGCACGTACGGCCTTCGGGTCGAGAACACACCAGCCGGCTGTAAACTTGCTCGTCAGAGCTGTGATGCGCCCGTCCCTGTGGGTAGTCCGCAGGGACATCACGAGGACACAAATCCTACCCGCTCCTACCCAAATTACGGCAGGACTCACCCCACCAGTTGGCGAAATGTTAAACCGGGGGTTTATGATGGACACCACACCAAGCCGCTTGGCTGCGCGGCCCGTCCTTGACTTAACCGGTCCCTGGGCCTTTCAGCTTGATCCCGAGGACCGCGGAGAGCACGAAGGTTGGTATCAACCAGATTTCTCACCGCAGGACCAGATACGCGTGCCCGGTGTCTGGCAGGCCCAGGGCTTCGGCGAGCCCCGCTCCGAGCTGCGCTATGACTACCAGGGCAAGGCCTGGTATCAGCGCCGACTAACCATACCGGAGGATTGGCACGGCCGCAGAATATGGCTGGACATCGGTGGCGTACTACGGCGGGCCAAAGCTTTCGTCAATGGTCAGCCCGTCGGCCGGTGGGACTTGATTACTACCCCCTTCAAATTCGACATCACCACAGCAGCTCAAGCTGGTGCCGATAATGTAATCACCATCCAGGTGGACAACCTGCCGCGCTCGGGACAGCCCAGCACGGTTAACAAGTTCCCCGGTCTAAGAGAATGGGATTTCAGTGAACCGGTGGGCGCGTTCAACTCTATCAACAACTGGGGAGGCATCTACCGCAAGGTCGAGCTTCACGCTACTGATGAGGTCTGGATTGAGTGGCTGGATATCCGGCCAGATATCGACTCCGCAACTGCAACTGTGCGCATCCGCCTGGATGCTGCTGATCGCGCTCGAGGAATGCCAGTCACCATCCAAGTAAGTATCATCACGCCCACAGGCCAGCGCATTGCCACTCAGCAGCTTCGCGCCAGCGCCGAGCGCGTTATAGAGACCACGATGAGTATCCCGCAGATGCACCAGTGGACGCCGGAAGATACTTACCTATACACCTGCCAAGTTGATCTGCTCCACGAATTCCACGATAGCCTCCAGCAACGCTTCGGCATGGTCAAATTCTCAGCGCAAGGCAACCGCTTCCTGCTCAACAACAAACCGTACTACCTACGCGGCTTCGCAATTGGTCGCGGTGATGTTCTGGAGGGCATGATTCCTGTAGACAAAGTAGAGGCTTTAACCACATCCGTTGGCATTCGACCATACCACCTGTCGAAGCCTTTGAGGCCGCGGACGAGGTCGGCATGCTGATGCAGGCAGAACTTCCCGTGGTCTTTACCGGTTTCTTCATGCCCCATGTCAATCAGCTCCACCGGGAGTTGGAACAGGTATTGCTCACTCATCGTAACCATCCTTCATTATTGGCAGTCGCCTTCGGGAACGAATTCAACCTCAAGCGTGATTTTGACTCCTCGGAGAAGCGCGCTGCTTTTGTGCGGGAGGTGTCGCGCCTTTATGAGCACGGCAAACGCCTCGCACCACACAGATTTATCATGTCCAACAGCGGCTACGCGTTGTATCCCTCGGATATGGTCAGTGCTCACGCTGGATTCGTTACAGACCGCCCGACCGTGAAGCACGAATCCGGCACATACAAGGAATCGCTACCTGATATTGATTTGGTGGAACGTTTCACCGGAGTGTTACGTGCAGAAAAGCTTCTCCACAAACGCCAATGGGTTCACGAACACAATCTGACCGACATATACCCGCAGGTGCGTCGCAATTCCGAGCGGTTGCAGCAGGCTGCCCGGAAATGGCACTTCGAACGGACCCGACAAATCCCTGACCTATGCGGATATCAGTACTGGCTAATGGCTGATTCAGCTCCTGACCCACAAATGGATTCTCTGGAAGACGGTATCCTCAACTACTTCTGGGAGCCAACCAAAGCAGTCAGCGAAGAGGAGATGTGCGAGATTAACGGCCCCATTGCACTGCTGCTTACCTCGGATGTCAATGACCGTACTTTTTGGGCGCACGAGGGCAAAACGCTCGGTCTGGTGCTGTCCCATTACGGTGAGCAGCCGCTGCATAGTCCGCAAATAAGCTGGCGGCTGCAAGTCGGCAGCGAGGTATTGGCTACCGGTACGCAACCCACTGCCAGTGTACCAATGGGAGAAGTCCGCTTCCTAATGCCTCTTAGCATCCCGCCACTTGAACTAACTGAGTCAAAGCAATTGGAGTTGATTGTAGAGCTAACAGATGATTCGGGACAGCAGGCGCGCAACCGCTGGTCTCTATGGGCCTTTCATCGCAACCTTTTCGCTGACTCCACAGTTCACATCATTACCCGCCTGCGTTCCGCTTGGGTATCACAGGCGTATCCTTTCACACAGGAAGCTGTTAAAGTCCCGCAGACAGCCGATTTGCTTATCACCTCTGCGCTTGATGCTCAAGCCTTCTATTATCTGCGCAACGGCGGCAAGGTCCTATGGCTGGCCCAGAGCAACCAATTTGACCAGCAAGTCCGTACCGACTACTTCTCGCCGTCTCTGGCCGGATGCGGCACGTATATTGAAGACCATCCCGCTATGGCCAACTTCCCTTGCCAGCGCTACTGCGACTTACAGTTCTTCAACCTAATGGAGGGCGGCTTCGCTCTTCCCATACCGGAAGACGACCACTTGTGGATGCTAAGTGCTGGCGCCGCACCTGGCCAGGTAGCCGACTGCTTAGCGCCTTCTAACACTATGACGCCACTTATCTGGGGTATCCGGGTGGTAGGTGAGTGGACGAGTCGGGAGCGTTCCCTGGAGCGTATCGCCTGGACTGTAGAAGCCAATGTCGGCGAGGGACGACTATTGCTCACCACACTTAACCTACTGGCCAACCTTGACGAAGCTAAGCCTGAAGCGGTCTGCCTCTTCGATTCGTTGCTGCGTTACGCCACCTCTGAGCACTTCCAGCCCAGCGGGCAAATGAGTGAAGAGGAACTTTCCGGCCTACTCACGCCCTATGTAAGTTGAGGTGCATCGCTCGTAAGCATGCTGATGGCCGTGGAAATAGTGGCACAGCGGTAGAAGTGAGGAGCCCAGCCGCCAAGTTAATGATCCT
>JALGTJ010000214.1 GCA_029821415.1 Candidatus Zipacnadia bacterium | reverse complement strand
CCTGGGCCTCTCCCGCGATACTCCGTTTACTGACCCTATACTTGCCGAACGCCTAACCCGGACTGTCGAGGCTGCACAGGCGGCAGGTATAATAGCCAGTTGCTGGGGCAGCACAGATCCGCAGGCTACAGCGTTCTTAGCAGAACTCGGCTACACGCTCATCGCCGTGACCACCGACGCGGCACTCGTAACGGTCGCTTCGGCAGCACTTGTTGAGGATCTGCGCGGCGCACTTGGCTGAGCACTCCTGAGTCTCGGAGGCAGCGGCCATCGTGCCGCCCACCAGCGGTGTAGTATCAATAGCAGCAAAACAGCCCGAAGCTGTCGTATGACTGTACCTCCAACTCAGAGTGGCCCTTGTCTCACGTGACTGCTCGCCTTGCCTTGACCTACACCAGGGATCTGTTTGAGCTTGAAGCGATATTCAGGATGGAGTGGAAATATAGCAACCCCACCAGCGTCAGGCCAGTACCGCACAAACCATGGGAAACTGTTGCGACCATACCGCGCCGCTGACCAGATCGCTGACGAAACTAAAGTCCACTGCTGCCGCTATTTTGCACAGCAGATGGTCAACGGGAATCAGTTCGTCGTAGATCATACCGAAAAAGCTGCTTTACGTGCTGTGTTCACCCTGCATGTCTTACCTCGTCGGTGCCATTTATAATCCCGTATCCTGCGGTCGTCATTCTAAATCAACATGCCCTCGACCTCAAGTTCCTTTAGTGTTATAACTTCATAAGTACCTTTTACACCAGTCTCAGACTGTGCGGCGTCAAAGCGCAGGAGTGTGAAAAGAAAGGAGTGAAGCAGGTGCGATACTGTCATCATCATAGCATTGTCGCGAAGACGTTGCTTGTGTGTAGCCTTTTGGTCGCGTTCAGTGCCCTTTGCCAGGGGAGGGACTACACAGTCCATGTGGTTAATCCGGCCGTTACGAATCATATGATCTTGCGTGACGGTCCTCTGCCGCCGGTCTGCAACGAGGCAACGGCGATTGAGCTTTCCGCCTGTCGTGGGGAGTATGAGCCGGCCTCGTTCGTGGTCACTGCCTCAAGGCCGCTTGAATCCGTGCTGATTGAGGTAGGGCAGCTCACCGGTCCGGGTGGAACCTGGCCTGATGACACAGTGGACGTCCGGGTGGTCAAGGAATACTATCGCGGCACGCTGGACAGGGGTGCTGAGGTGCTGAACAGGGGTACTGACCCGGGTTATGCCTCATTCCCAACGCTGCTGGTGCACGACGAAAGCTTCCTGGCCATTGAGCCTGCGCCGACTAAGACAAACCCAAAAGCCATGAAGAATGTGCTCAGGGGCGAGCTGCGGGATACGGCCGAGCTTCAGCCCGTTACGATCAACAAGCGCAAGCAATTCTGGGTCACGGTGCACGTCCCCGAACATGCCAAGCCGGGAACTTACAGGACTACGGTGCGGATAGTCCCACAGAACAACGATACATCCGAGCTGAGCCTCCAGGTCCAGGTATATCCATTCACGCTGCTGCCGCCGATGCTGGAGTACTCGATGTATTACCCGGTGACTCTGGTCCCCGAGGGCTCGCAGGACTGGCGCAGTGGAAAATGGACGAATACCGCACTTATCACTCCACGGCAGTACATCGTTGAGTGCAAGAACATGTTGGCCCACGGACTCAGCAATCCCAATATCTACACAGGCCCATCTAAACGGCCGGACGGGAGCCTGGATTTCTCGCCGCTGGAGCAGGTCCTGGAGCTGCGGGAGAGCGTTGGCATGCATCCGAAAGCCCTGTATCTGGTCGCATCCCCTTGTCCTTTTCGCACCCGGCCGCTTACGCCCGAAGAGCGCCAGCAAATCCACCGATACGTGCCAGAGGTCAATGCCTGGGCCAGCGAGCATGGCTACGAGGAGGTCTTCCACATGGCCACCGACGAAATGTGGGGTGAGGCGCTCCTCGCCGCGCGGGACAGCATGGCGACTGTAGACGAGGCCGGCGGACTGGTCTTCACCGCGGTGCTGGAGCCCTGGGTCGCGGTGCTGGCGCCAACGCGGTCAACGGAATTCCTCGACCGGGTCCTGGACGTGCTGCATCTGCCAGTCCTGCACTCCACGGTAATGGACCACTTGGCTTCGGCGGCCAGAAAGTACACTGTTGAGGAGTCGCTTCGGCACATGGCCGAGATTGCCAAAGCCGCAAACTGCGAAGCGCTGGCTCAGCATCAGCAGGAGCGCTATCGTAAAACCATAGACCGTGTGCATCACCTCGGGAACAAAATCTACACATATATGAATCCCAGGGGCGGGGCGCCTCTGCCAGAGCTTCAACGCCGCAGCGAAGGGTTGGGCCTGTGGCGCGTTGGCTTTGACGGCACCATGACCTGGGCCTACACACACATCGTGGGCGACGCGGTCAACCAGCCTATGCGCTATGCCAAGGTCTATCGCACTGAGTACGGTGTCCTCGACACATTGCACTGGGAAGGCTGGCGAGAAGGCGTGGATGACGTTCGCTATTTGACGACTCTGCTGGATGCGCTAAACCGCGCCCGTGGCCGTTTCCCGCACGAACCGCTGATAAGCGAGACGGATGACTGGGTAGACGCGATTGACGTTGCCAACGGTGACCTGGACGCTATCCGCCGGGAAATGGCCCGCCGGATCGTCGCTCTCATGGACTTGGGATACAAGTAGGTCTCACCGGAACAGGCGCACCCAGCATCCCCGCCGGATATTCAATGC
>JALGTJ010000213.1 GCA_029821415.1 Candidatus Zipacnadia bacterium | reverse complement strand
CGGTGCGGCTGCAGGTGAGGACTGCTCATATCAACCAGTATGATATCAGCACGCTTGCCCACCTCCAGCGTTCCGATGATATCGCCCAGTCCCAGCGCCTGGGCAGAGCGCCGCGTGGCCATAACCAGAGCGGTATGAGCCGGGATGGTGGTAGGATCGCCCGAATGAACCTTGTGAAGCAGTGCCGCCAGATGAGCTTCTTCAAGCATATCCAAGTTGTTGTTTGAGGCACAGCCATCAGTACCCAGGCCGACCACTGCCCCAGCCTCCAACAACTCGGGAACCGGCGCGAAGCCGCTGGATAGCTTCATATTGCTGGTCGGACAATGCGCGATGCCCACCTGCTTCTCGGCCAGCAGAGCAATGTCAGTCTCACTGAGGTGAACACAGTGGGCGGCCAGCATCGGAATATCCAGCAATCCCAGCGTGTTCAGGTGCGCCACGGGACTTTCACCATACTCGTCGTAACTGTCCTGGACTTCCGAAGCAGTCTCAGCCAGATGAATATGAAGGGGCACGCCGGTGTCCCGCGCCCCTTCGCCTACCTTAAGCAACATCTCATCCGGACAGGTATAGAGGGCGTGAGGGGCCAGCATCGGATGGATGCGGGGATGGTTCTGCTGCTGCAGGTGGCGAACAAAGGCAATTGCTTCTTCCAACAACTGCTCGGCATCGGGCAAGAACCCCAGGAGCACCCCCGAGGGGCAGGCCCGTATGCCGCTGTCCAGGGCCGCGGCAACGGTCTGCTCGGGCATATGGTACATATCGTTGAAGCAGGTCACACCAAAGTGCAGCATCTCGCAAGCGCCCAGCAGACTGCCCCAATAGACATCTTCCGGGCGCAGACGCATCTCAGCCGGCCATATCCAGTCCTCCAGCCACTCCTGCAACATCATATCATCGGCATAGCCACGAAATAGTGTCATCGCCAGGTGAGTATGAGCATTGACCAGGCCTGGTAATACCGCACAGCCGCTGGCGTCAATGACTTGCTCATCACCTGGCTTGGGGGCTTGATCTGCCGGACCAACATAGCTGATGAGGCCCTCTCGGCTGCAGACGACGCCGTCGGCAATAAGCTCCCACCCCGGAGCCATTGTCAGCACGGTTCCGTTGACAATACGCAAATCAGCCACAGCAATGTTCACCTCGATTCAGCTCAGCCCGGCCAACCACGGATTGCTGGCCAGCTCTTCAGCCAGCGTGGATTGCGGGCCATGTCCGGGATATAGAAGGGTATCCGGTGGAAACTGCTCCATGATGCGACGCAGGGAAGCTCGCATTTGCTGCTCATTGCCGCCAGGCAGGTCCGTGCGGCCGATGCTACCGGCGAATATCAGATCCCCAGTGAACAACACTCTTTCTTCATCCACTGCCAAACAGACACTACCCGGAGAATGCCCAGGAGTGTGCACGACCCGAACTGTGAGCTTACCGATCCTTATTGTATCGCCATCTTCGTACTTGGTAAGCTCCGGCAACTGGACTTCCCCCAGCTCTGGTAACACATAGTGAGGAAGCATAGCAACCTCATCAGGATGGATGTAGACTACACCTGCCGATATGCACTGCACCAGCCGGTTAGCAGCCGCTACATGGTCGGGGTGACCGTGCGTGCACAATACAGCAACCAGCTCAACGCCCTGAATAGCTAGCGCGCGAGCAATCTGCTCGGCATCACCGCCGGGATCAATTACGACGCCCCGGCCGGTCAGCTCATCAACCAATATGTAGCAGTTGCTTTGCAGCGGACCGACAATCAGGTGAACTACTTTCATCAAGTGATCCCTACTGTTTGGTTGCAGTAGCGCGCCTCCGCTGCGAGACGGAGGCGCAACAATATACAGTCCTACAGTTCCGGCTTGCCGACGAGCCGTATCAGGCACTCGGCACAGAGCTAGCATCCACGGATAGGCGACCACAGCGCTCCTGAACTCGCCGGACGCAGTCTCGGTCGTAAGCCCCCAGCTTCCCTGCTGCGCGATAGTGGGCCTGAGCCTGCGCGGACTTGCCCATAAGCTCCAGGTGCTCGCCCAGTAGATAGTGATAAGCAGGATTGTGCGGATCAATCTGCACGGTCCGCTCAAACGCGGCCAATGCCTCGCCGTACAACTGCTGGCGCACATAAGCGCTGGCCAGCCGTAGATGGTAGAAATCGTCGCAAGGACGACATCGTACCGCAATGCCATACTCAGCGGCAGCCGCTGACCAGTCGCCCTGATAGAAGTAGACCTCGCCGAGCTTATAGTGATAGAAGCCGTCGTCGGGGGCCAATTCTATCGCTTTACGCAGTGACTTCTGAGCCAGATCAGTCTTGCCCAGATTGAAGTAAAGCCACGCCAGGCGATAATGGTAGTAGGCGTGGTCAGGCTCGCACTCAACTGCCTGCTGCAGGGCAATGCGCGCTGCCTTAAAGCGACCCTGGTGCAGTAGGAAATCGCTAAGGCCCAAATAGGAGCTAGCATAGCGTGGCGCCATGCGCAGGGCTCGTCGGTATGCCTGCAGGGCTTGCTGCTCGTGGCCGATGGCCAGATATGTATCCCCGAGGCGGATGTAGCCCTCGGCATCTTGGCTATCAAGGTCAATCGCCTGTTTATACTGCTTGATAGCCTCCTCAAAGTGTTCCTGCTCAGCGAGGTGGTCTCCCACTGCCAGGCAGATCTTCGCTTGGCTCTTGAGCAATCTGTTCTTTCGTCTACGTGCCTTCACATCTGTACCAACCAACTGAGT
>JALGTJ010000212.1 GCA_029821415.1 Candidatus Zipacnadia bacterium | reverse complement strand
GATATGCGGGCTGACGACAATCTCTGATATGCGCGCTGCCGAGAGCATCGGCGCGGATTACGTGGGGATGGTCGTAGAGGTGCCCTACTCGCGGCGTCCTGTCAGCCGCTGGCAGGCCCAGGCCATGTGCCGAGCCGCCCGCGCCCGCCCCGTGCTGGTCATGGCACAACAGCCATTTGACCAACTGGTTGAGATAGCTCGGCTCTGCAAACCCTTTGCCCTGCAAGTGCATGGCGACGAATCAACTGAGCAGATCAGCGAGCTTGTTGAGCAGCTTGCAGGTGACACCGAAATCTGGCGGGGCCTGGCCGTAGCCCCCAGCAGCGAACAGCAGCCGCGCTCCGTAGAGCATAGCTTGACGCTAATTGCAGAACTTGCCGAGGCGGGTGTTGCCCGTATTGTGCTGGACACGCGCGTCAAGGGCGAGATGGGTGGGACCGGCGTGACCTGTGACTGGCCGACCGCCGCCGCTATCATCAAGGACAGCGCCCTACCGGTAATGCTGGCCGGCGGCTTAGGCCCTGACAACGTTGTGGAAGCAATCAAAGCTACCGGCGCGACCGGCGTAGATATGGCGACTGGTGTGGAGCGCACCGTCGGCCGCAAGGACCCCACCAAGCTGCGGGCACTGGCTGCCGCGCTGAGCGAACTGTCCGTTGATCAACCAAATACATAACTCCGATTGCCTGAGCAGTTTAACCCAAGCACAGCAGTGAATAAGCCAAAACGAAGCCAGCCCTCCTGGAAAAATATCCAGAGTGGATGGTGCCGGTTGTCGGGACAAAGACGGTAAGCCCAATGTAATGCCGACGGGCTGGTCGGCGTGTACCTCCGGTGATCCGCCAATAATGGCAGTCAACCTCAGGCCCAGCCGCTATACTCGCCAGGTGTGGCGCGGCTGCCAGCCTAACATTCGTTCGGCCTTTGAACAGTCCAGCAGGCTGCGGTGGGGGTATTCCTGGAACTGGGCGGGATTGCGTATGCAGCCGGTATTGGGAAGATACTTGGCCACCAGCTCCAGCGTCGGCATCTCGCAGTGGGTATCAGCCGCTGACAGTAAAAAGGCCTCAAAGCCCTCCACCGGCGCAGTCAGGGCTTTGCCGACAGCTTCCGCTACGTCCCGCACATCAATGTATGCCCACAGCCCCCGAATATTTTCCGCCGGATTACCAACCAACTGCGACGCCTGGTGATAATTTTCGGCCGTCCACACCCAGCAGTAACGCAGACAGATGGTGGTCATACCACTGCGCCGGGATACAGCCCGGCACGTTTCCTCATTGACAACTTTGCTCAGAGCATAGGTGTTCTCTGGCGCCAGCGGATGCTGCTCATCAATAGGAATATACTCCGGCGCCACCTCACGCGAACTCATTATGTAACCTAACACCGAATCGCTACTGGCATGGACTACACGCTCAATTCCACCTCGCTCAGCCGCCAGCAGCACATTGTGCAGGCCGACCACATTGACCTGAAACACCCGTTCCTCTTCACCTGGTATAGGTACGGGAATCGCGGCCAGGTTGACCACAGCGTCGGCGTCGGCTACGGCTGCGCTGATTTGGTCTGGGTCCAGAATATCTCCCGCAATATGCTCAACCCCGGTCACCTGCGGAGGCTGGATATCAAACACAGTCACCTCGTGGTCAGCCCGCAGATGCTCAGTAACCGTCGCGCCGACACGTCCACTACCGCCCGCTCCTACCAAGCGTCAAGCGAAGCAGATAATTCCTCGTCGCCTTCCCTTACCTCGCTCCGGTATTATCCTCAGTATTTGAGGCATCTCACCCAGTGCCCCGGGCCGAGCTCGCGCAGGTCAGGCATAGCCTCGTCACAAACAGGCAACTTCTCGCTGCAGCGCGAGCTGAAGGGACACCCCCTTCCACTGGACCGAGCAATTGCTGGTGGCATAACGCGTGGAAGTCGGCGCGGCTCCAGTACGCAGCTCACCAGCAACTGTGTATAGGGATGCAGCGGCTCATTAAGAACCTCTTCAGTTTCGCCCTGCTCGACAATCAAGCCTTCATACATAACCGCTACCCGGTGACTGACTACCCGCACCGTGCTGATGTCATGGGTGATGAAAAGATAACTCAGTCCTTCCTCCTGCTGGAGATGGGCCAGCAAGCTGAGCACGTGCGCCTGTGTGGAGGAATCAAGCGCTGATAGCGGCTCATCAGCAATTATCAGGCGGGGGGACGAGGCCAGCGCCCGCGCAATCGCTACTCTCTGCTGCTGACCGCCGCTGAGCTGAGCCGGATAGCGCTCGGCATGGGTGGAGCTTAGCCCCACTCGCTTGAGCAAGCGGTGCACGCGTTCCCGGCGCTGGCCCCGCCGGCCCAGCCGGTGTATGACCAGCGGCTCAGCAATGATCTGCCCTACCGTCATACGCGGATCCAGCGAACCGGCAGGGTCCTGGAAGATGATCTGCATCTGCTGGCGCAGCCACTGGAGCTGGCGGCGCGACAGTCTGGCCAGATCTCTTCCCGCAAAGTAGACCTTTCCCGAACTCGGTAGCAGCAGGCGCAACAGCAGGCGGGCCAGCGTGGTCTTGCCGCAGCCACTCTCGCCCACCAACCCCAAGGTCTCTCCTGCATTGATGGTCAGATCAACCCCCCGCACTGCTGGCACCGACTGCTTTTTGGTGCCCAGCCAGCTCCCACGCAAGAAATGCTTGGCGAGCCCCTCAGCTCGCAACAACAGCTCGCCCTCAGCCATCATTCATCTCCCGCCAGCAGCGTACGGAATGATTCTCGTCAACCTGCCTGATAGGTGGCGGCGTCGTCCGACATAGCTCAGTGGCATACTCACAGGACAGATAGAAGCGACAACCTGCGGAACCAGCCAATGGCGGCGGTTGCATTGCCACTGCCGGCTGTCCGCTGGCAATAGCAGCGGAGTCGGCCAGCAATGCCTGAGTATAAGGATGGCGCGCGTCGCTCAGCAACGCCGTCACCGGTGCTTGCTCCACGAGGCTACCCGCGTACATCACAGCCAGCTCATCGCAGAGGGCCGCAGCCACTCCGAGGTCGTGAGTGACCAGCAGTACAGTCATACCAAGTTCATCTTTAAGTCGCTCAATCAGATCGAGAATCTGCACCTGCACGGGCGGATCCAATGCCACAGTTGGTTCATCAGCCAGCAACAGCCGAGGCTGGCCAGCAATAGCCATTGCCAACATCGCTCGCTGGCGCATCCCTCCACTGTACTGATGCGGATACTCACGCAGCCGCTTGCGCGACTCGGTTATGCCCACCTGCTCCAGCAACTCACCGGCCTGCTGCCATGCGGCACGCCTACCCAGTCCGCGCTGAATGCGCAAACCCTCTGCAATCTGTTCCCCAACGGTAAGGACCGGGTTCAGTGCCCCGCTGGCATTCTGAAAGACTGCCGCAATCTGCCGACCCCGAACTTGCCGCATCTGCGCCTGACTTAGCATCAACAAGTTTTGCCCCGCGAAGCTAATGCTTCCGCTAACAATTTGCCCGCCGTTGCCCAACAGGCGCAATATGCTCAGCACCGTCGTGGTCTTGCCGCAGCCCGACTCGCCAATGATACCAAACACTTGGCCAGCCTCAACGCGCAGATCCAGGCCTTCTACGGCCCGCACTACACCGTGGTCGGTAGTGTACTGAGTAGTCAGGTTTTCTATTACCAGCAGCGGGTGTCTCACTGGGCTACCCCTGGTGCCGCGGATCTAAGGCATCCTGCAATCCGTCTCCTAACATATTGAAACTCAGCACCGTTACCATAATGGCCAGGCCGGGAAACAACATCAGATTAGGTGCTGTGCGCATAAAATCACGGGCCTGATTGAGCATCGCACCCCATTCCGGTGTCGGCGGCTGCGCGCCCAGCCCCAGGAAGCTCATTGCCGCCGCTGCCAGGATGACGTGGCCCATACCCAGTGTGGCCATCACCACTATCGGTCCCAGACAATGAGGCAGGATGTGACCCAACATTATGCGCCGGTGTCCGGCGCCCAGGGCGCGCGCTGCCTCCACAAAGGGCCGCTCCTTCACCGCCAGTACCGAGCCGCGCATCAGGCGGGCATAGCTCGTCCAGTGCACCAACGTTAGCCCTATCATAACGTTGATGAGACTGGGCCCCATAATTCCCACAATCAACAGTGCGAAGATGATACCGGGAAACGACAGCAGCACATCCACACCCCGCATAAGCAACTCGTCGAGCAGGCCCCCAAAGTAACCGGAGATCAATCCCAGCAGGATGCCTGCCACAGCGGCAGCACCAACCACCACAACCGCTACTTCTAGTGAGCTGCGGGCCCCGTATAGGAGGCGACTGAGTACGCACCGGCCCAGTTGATCCGTACCCAGAGGGAACTGGGCGTCGGGCGCGGCCAGCCGCAGTTCCGGATGCTGCTGGAGTGGATCATTAGGCGCCAACAGCGGGCCGATTGCCGCAACTATCACCAGCCCGACGATAATAGCCCCGCCGGCCATAGCCGTCCAATTGTGGCTCAGTCGGTGCAGAGCATGACCCAGCGGACGCGAAATATCAATTATTTGAGCGACTGCATCATGCATTGGTGCGATTTGCCAGTTTCGTTGCAGACTTTCGTGGCAGCTCCACTTCTCCAAAGTAGCGCTGCTATTTCTCTCCTCCAAACCTGATTCTGGGATCGAGCCAGGCGTACGAAATATCCACCAAAAGGTTTACTGTGG
>JALGTJ010000211.1 GCA_029821415.1 Candidatus Zipacnadia bacterium | reverse complement strand
CTGGGCTGCTGAAGAAGACGGACGGCCCCGTGAAGAATGGTATGACGACCGCCGCCAGCAGATTGTGCCGCCAGACATTGATCCTGCTCATGCCACAATGATTATCACCTGGCGTGAGACCTTCAGCTACATCACGCGGATGGGGGTTGCGGGAGGCGATAGCCTGCTGGTGATCGGCTCCGGGGGTAACGGGCTCTCGTTTGCCGCTCACGGGGCCAACCTGGGAGGCTCGCCTATAGTTATGATAGGGAATCCCCAGCGCGAGAAAGTCGGCCGGGCCGCCGGTGCTACTGATTACTTTAGCTACACTGCCGAGGATGTGCACACGGCTATCAAAGAAGCCCATCCAAATGGCTTCGACTTCATCATTGACGCGGTGGGCAAGCAGGGCGTGTTGGACGCATCACTAGGCCTTGCCAAGGATGGCGGGACGGTAGGTATCTACGGGGTAGACGATTACGGCTCCTGTGTGCTCAATCCGGTCAATGCCCCAGGCAGCTTCACCTACGCCAACCGGGGCTATGACGAGGCGCAAGTCCACGAACAAATTATTGGATTTGTGCGCCAGGGCAAACTGGACGCTAGTCTGTGGCTAGGGTTAGACGACCCCTTCAGTCTGGAAGACATTGACCAGGCTTTCGCCGCTGTTCAACAGCGTAAATTCGTCAAAGCTCTGGTCCGGATTTGCGCAAATCCCCGCTAATCCCCCTCCCCCTGTGCCTTGACCCCCCTACCTGCTACTGCTATAATTCCCTCACTTGCATTCATTCCACCCTACCCAAGGAGGCCCTTATGCTACGCAATACTGCCCTATCTATCCTTCTGCTTTCTGTCCTGTTACTGCTCGGCTGCAGTCGTGCCCGCCAGGCAAAACAAGCTATCCAGACTGGCCGCCAGTTGCAGCAAACCGGGAAGACCACCATCAAGACTGACGAGGGCGAGCTTCAGATCAAGACCGACAAAGCTGGCGAGCAGACCACTATCACTGTTGCCGACGAATCCGGCGAGAAGCACTCTATCACCGTCGGGGCAGACCTCGATACTTCCGAGCTCTCTCTGGCCATCTATCCCGGCGCCACCAAGGAGCACGGCCAGGTCAGCACCACCGACCAGGGCAAGCAGCTCAGCTTCGTCTTCACCACCACTGACAGCTTTGAGAAAGTCGCCGACTTTTACAAGGCCAAATATTCCGATGGTAAAATCTCTGACATAAAGATGCCTGACGGTCGCCTGCTGAACATCGGTATAGCCGAGCCGCCCAATATGACCTCCGTTGCCGTCCAGCAGACCGATGATGAGGACCAGGTTACTATAATCCTCATCGAGCAGAAATAGCCACCCGTCCCCGTCCGGAGAGGCGCTGCTCCGTGTGCGCCATGGTCTTGCCGCAGGTCCTGGGTTCACGAAGGGCCGATGGTATTAAGTATACCAAGGGAGCGTCAACTACCCACTCTCCACTGCTTACTCTCCACTAAGCACCGTCCTTTTCTCTAGCCCCCTAATTGTGTCTCTGCCCACTGTACAATCCTCTCCACCTGCTCTTCGAGCTCTTCTAACAATGCTTGGACAATCTGCGAGCGGCTCACCTTCAGATTATGCGCCAGCAGCAGTTCCAGTTTCACTGCCTCCAGCCGTTTAATCTGCTCCGCGGGTAGGTAAAAAGTCACTTTCTCTGTTACGCCTGCGGGCACATCCCTTGGCCGGTGCCGCGCCGCCTCTTCCGCCGCACGCAGCCGCTCGACTGCCTTTTCTGCCTTCTTGGCCGCCTCTATCATCGCCGCTACCTGTTCATCGTCTTCATCGCCCAGCTCTTCTATCTCCCGTATTAGCCTTCTCCCCTCTGCTACTGCCTCCTCGGTCAACCTCGTCGCATTGTCGCCTCCTCCGGCTGCTGGCTTCTCCTCCATTGTCTTTGCCAGTGGTTCACCTATTGCTTCTGGCTCCGCTCCTCCAAAGAAGTCATCCGCTTTCGGCAGTTTGCGCTTTCTAACCACGCTCAAGCACCTCCTGCGCGACCGCTCGATACACCTCGGCCGCTTCACTGTTCGGATCATATTCCATAATCGTCTGATGGGCTATTGCTGCATCCTGGAACCGCACGGTCCGTGGAATGACCGTATTGAACACCTTATCCCCAAACGCCTCTTGCACCATCTTGATAACCTCCCGATGATGCACTGTCCGCCGGTCCTGCATCGTCAGCAGAATCCCACAGATCCGCAGCTTCGCGTTGACCTCCTGCAGCCGCTCAATGCTTTTCTGCACCTGTCGCAGCCCGTAGAGCGCTAGAAACGAGCATTGCTGCGGAATTATCACCTCGTCAGCCGCCCCTAACGCCGCCACCGATAGCAGTTCCAACCCCGGCGGCAGGTCCAGCAGCACAAAATCGTAGCTCTCCCCCACTCCCGCCAACCCTTCTTTGACCACCTGCTGCCGCTCGCGAAATTCCATATCTGCCAGCAGCAACGCGGCACCCGCCAGATCAATATTCGTCGGCGCCACCTCCAGCCCGCTTCCTACTTCCACCACAATTTCACCCATTTCAACGCTCTTATCAAACAGTCCCTCGTACACGGTAGCCTCTAGCCCATCGGTTCCGATCCCAAAGTACGCCCCTAAATCTCCCCGTGCGTCCATATCCACCAGTAGCACACTACGCCCCAGCTCCACCAGCCCCGCTCCCAGGTTGACGCAGCTCGTCGTCTTCCCCACTCCACCTTTCTGATTAGCCACTGCAATAATCCGACTCATGCCATCACCTCCCAACTTCACAAA
>JALGTJ010000210.1 GCA_029821415.1 Candidatus Zipacnadia bacterium | reverse complement strand
CCACCAGCACGTCCTCTGCATATGACTGGCTGGTTAATCCCAGAGCCAGTAGGACTAACAACGCGAGTATTAAATGCCTAAGATGCGCCCCCTGCGTCTGAGAACAAATCGACATAGCTGCCAACTCCTTTACTTTTAGTAAGAGATTGCGACACAACCCACCCGTCAATTAAAAGGCTACAATATTCACTTTCCTGAGCCTGCACTTCTCCCTGTACTTCTCATTGTCTATGCAAGTGTAGTAACTTGCAAGAGAGATTCCTCCTGTATGGCAGGCACCTGCAACGCCGGTGCGCCGGGCAGCCAGGCTCGGTTGAAGCGCCCGATTTGAATCAGGCGGCCGTGCGGCGGCACATACTGGAGCCACACTGCAACGATCATGTCGTCGGCGGCCTGTGTGATGCTGCAGTATCTCCCACCGTAGAATAAGTCCGTTGCTGACTCGCCTGCGTGCGGTTCGCCGCTGATGGGTTTGGGCCCTGACCAGGTCTGGCAATTATCGCGGGACCCCAGATACACAGCCGGCCTATACCAGCCGGCTGCCCATCAGCACCACCTCACCAATGCGCAGCCGGTGCATCGCTGACGGAGAGTCATTGACCGTGAATTGGGTGGGCTCTGACTCCGTCCACGTCTTTCCACCGTCGCGGCTGCAAGCTTCATATCGGCACCTGGCTCCGGTGCGCATCAGGATATAGATATCCCCGTCGGGCAACTGTACGTAAGACGGTTCATCCACTCCACCGATTGCCGTCGACGAGTCTTGATACTGCTGTCCAGGTCTCGCCGTCGTCGGCTGAGAATCGCCCTCCGAGCCTTCCGCTAACAAGAAACAATCTGCCGTCGTTGAGCCGGACGACAACAACACCACTACTGTATCCCGGCATAACCGCCAATACAGTCATCAGTATCACCAACTTCGTCAAGCGCCTCCACCAGCCCTGTTGGTGCATCATAACTCAACTCCTGCTCATGAGAGTGCTACGGAAGCTACCCCTCACAATAGCGCCTTCGGTGTAAGTTTCGCCAAGCCCCAGCCTCGCCCCTCCCCCATTGCGTCACATTTTCTTCACCTGTGGCAGCGACTTTCTTATACTACCATCTTGACCGTAAGTCCCCACTCCCATTATTCTATGAACAACTTGGGCAACAGTCTCTAAAGAAGGAATGTGATCCCCGAACGCATGACAGGAGCAGAAGCAGTCGTTGCGACCCTTCAGGCTAACGACATAGATATCATTTTCGGTATTCCTGGTGGACACAATCTCGCGATTTATGATGCCTTGGGCCAACAGAACAAGATTCGTCATATCCTGGGCCGCCACGAGCAGGGACTCGGGTTTATGGCTGACGGATTTGCGCGTGCCTCGGGCCGCATCGGTGTTCTGACCACTACCAGCGGCCCAGGCGTCGCCAACTTAGCTTGTGCGTTGGGGGGTGCAACCACTGACACCTCACCAGTGTTGGCTATTGCCTCGGCCGTGCGCTCCGACCTGGTTGGTAAGAACCGGGGGGGCCTGCACGACTGCGGCGATACCCTGGAGATGATGCGGCCGGTGTGCCGCTATGTTCAGCGCTGCAACACAGTGGAAGAAATTCCTGTTGTCATCAGCGAACTTATCCGCCAGCTCCGTAGCGCTCGCCCCGGAGCTGCGTTTTGTGAGATCCCCAATGATATCCTGACCGCTGATGGTGAGCCGCAGATTCCCACTGCTCAAATTGCCGAACGGCCTCAGCCGGACGCGCAGGAGATCGCCGCGGCGGCGCAGCTCCTGGCAACTGCACAGCGTCCCGTCATTTGGGCTGGCACTGGTGCTCTATTAAGCGATGCCGGAGATGAGGTGGCGCAACTGGCTGCCAAACTTGGTGCTATCGTGGTGCCTACTACGCTGGCGCGGGGCATTCTTCCCGCTGATCACCCCAATGTTGTCACTCCTGATGGGGCGCTGTGGACGGAAGTGAATGACGTTATAGCCGATGCTGATGTTGTGCTAGCGGTCGGCACGATGTTCAAGCAGGAAGATACCGTTGACTGGTCTACCCGCCTGGGAGAGACGCTTATTCATATTGATATTGACCCGGATGAATTGGGGCGCTCCTACCCGCCAACCATCGGCATTGTTGCCGATGCGAAGGCAGCCCTATCCGCTCTCCTCCAGCAGTTACCCGACCGAACGCCGGCGGATCCGGCCTGGGTAGCACGTGGCAAACAGGCGGAGGCCGACCGTTTAAGCAAACGCCGCGCTCAGGCTCCCACGGAGATGCGCGCCCTGGACATTCTGCGGACTGTGACCCCGCGCGATGCCATTTTGGTCTGCGACCGCTGCAATCTGGGGTATTGGGCTTACCGATGCCTCCCCGTGTATGAGCCGCGCACCTTCCAATATCCGATGGGATATGCCGGTCTGGGTGGGGCGCTGTCGCAAGCCATAGGTGCTAAGCTCGCCTGCCCCGAGAAGACGGTAGTTTGCGTTATCGGCGATGGTGGCCTCCAGTTCACTGCTACCGAACTTGCCGTGGCGGTCCAAGAAAGGACGCCCTTTACAATTGTACTATGCAATAATTATTGCTATGGGGCTATTCGCGCCAGTCAGGACAGGAATTTCGGCGGTCGGCGTTTTGGCTCTACGTTGCAGAATCCTGACTTCCAGAAGTTGGCCGCGGCCTATGACATTCCCGCAACGCGCATTGACAGTTTGGGCCTATGACATTCCCGCAACGCGCATTGACAGTTTGCCCGCCTTTCACCAGGCTCTTGACCGGGGCATCCAGTCGGCGAAGCTTAACCTAATTGAGTTAACTGTGGAATTATGTGATCCCTGAGGAAACGCACTAATAAGTAAATGGTCTCTTGACAGACTACAATCGGTTGAGTATAATAATTGCTAATGGTTGCTGGGAACCGCAAGTAACGCAAAGTCTAAGAAGTGCTGAATATGGTTCCAGTACTGTGGGAGCAATTCCTTCGGTTGGAGATACCGATCGGTGGCCATTATGGTTACCTATTGTAAGCCGCGCCCTGTTGCGTACAGGCGCGGCTTTTTGCGTTTATGGTGAATGCGTGCAGTTTCATAACTGAGCAATG
>JALGTJ010000209.1 GCA_029821415.1 Candidatus Zipacnadia bacterium | reverse complement strand
CATTGGACCTCGCCATCTTTCCTGCTATTGCTCCCATTTGAGCTTTTCGCCTCTTGAACATGCTAATCATACATAAATGATTTACACTTGTCAAGGTGTTTTTCTGAGAGAACTATAGGGAGTGGGCAATTGGCCGCGGGCTGCTGAACGTAGAACATCCTTGTTGTTCGCTGCCCAACCAGGGTTTCCTTCAATGGCTCAGTGCTGCGTAGGCGGGTTGTGTTGACGGGATGTAGCACATATTGTAAGATAGTAACACAGACTTACTGATTTTCAGCTTTCTGACTTGCGCGTGCTCAATATGAAGAAGTCTGCTTACAGGAATAAGGAGCCCCAAACGGCGGTTAGTGCACCAAAGCTGCTGGTGGTAGTAGTTATTGGTGTGACGGTTCTGCTGAGCGGTTGCCGGACGCGACTCAATCCGAGTGGCGAACAGCCGGCCCAAGCGGCTCAGCAATTGACCGTCGCCATCACCACCGACGTGGAGACCTGGTACTTGGATAAGTTTCCAGAGGGCGATGCCCGCTTTGTCTGGGCGCAGGTCTATGAGACGCTGGTCCGTCTTACTCCTGATCTCAAACTTACTGAGGGGCTGGCTACTTCATGGGAGGCCGATGCAGATGGCAAAGTATGGACGTTCCATCTACGCCCAGGTGTGACATTTCACGATGGGACGCCCTTCAATGCGGCGGCGGTGGCCTTCTCCTACGGTAAGCAGTCGTATGCAGCTCGTACTATACTGCGCCCCCTAAAGCGCGTGGAGGTTGTAGATAACCATACGGTTAGATTCATTCTGAGCCGGCCGATGCCGTTGCCTTACTATCTGACCCATGTCGGCTGGCCGGTGATGAGTCCATCGTGTGTGGACGACAGAGGGCAGTTCGTTGCTCCCGTTGGCACCGGGCCGTTCCGGTTTAAGAGTCAGACCACCGACCAGGAGATTGTCCTGGTACGTAACAATCACTACTGGGGGGGGCGGCCGCAATTGCAAGAAGTTATTTTTAAAATTCTTCCCGAAGCCAGCGCTCGGGTTATCGGCCTGGAAGCAGGCGACCTGGATATGATTGTGAAGGTACCCGAGTCGGAAGTCGCCCGCCTGACTGCTGAAGCCGGTACTACAGTCCACCGTACGCTGTCCACATTCACCGACTTCCTACAGTTTAACTGCGAGCAGGCACCGTTTGATGACGTCCGCCTGCGCCGAGCCGTTGCGGCGGCGATTGATACGGAGCAATTAGCTGACCAGATACTGGAGGGTGTAGGCCAGCCCGCGTATGGAGGGCCCTTATCGCCGGTGCTGTCCTATTATTGCCCCGACCTGAAGCTGATTCAGCACAACCCTCAGCAAGCTCGGCAACTTATCGCTGAGGCTGGCTGGCGAGATCGCGATGGCGATGGTATAGTGGAGAAGCACGGCGCGCCGCTGACCACACGGCTGCTGGTCAATCCTGCGGCTAATGTGGGTAGTGGCTCGCGCTTTGTACTGATGGCCGAAGCCATTCAGGGGCAGCTAAGAGATGTCGGCATTGATGTGCAGATAAAGGTACTGGAGCGGGGCGCTTTTCTGCAGGCGGAGGCGCAGGAGGAATTTGAGATGTTACTGCGTACCGGGTTTTATCTATGGGGGGCTTACCCCCGCCACTTTTTCTTGCATTTCTCTGGCAATGAATATTCGCATTACTCTGATCCCGAGTATGACCAGCTCATAACGCAGGCCGATGCTACCGTTGACCGCGAGGCCCAGCGAAAACTGTACTGGCGGCTGCAACGGGAGACCCTGGCCCGGCTACCCGCCTTCTACCTGGTGCATGAGGAAAAGGTGGTGGCGACGCGCGCGTGCGTGGCGGGCTATCAGATTTCGGCGGAGCCCCCCTGGCTGAATCTGGCAGGCATCCACATTCGTTCCGAGTCACAGTAGCTGGAGCCAGTGCAAATTGTGTGGCAATACCTACTACGAAGAATCGGCACAGCAATAGTTGTGGTCATCGGCGCGACGCTGCTGACCTTTATTGCCTTGGACTTGGCCCCTGGCGATCCCGGACGGGTGATTGCCTTTGCCCGTTATGGACAGGACCTGACTGCGGAGCAGATTGAGCAGGTGCGTAAAGCCGAGGGCCTGGACGCGCCGCTGCCGCTGCGATATGTACGCTGGTTAGGGCATGTAGTCCAAGGCGACCTGGGTCGTTCGCTGGCTAATGGTAATCCGGTAGCCGGTGAGATACTGCCCCGGCTGCCGGCAACGCTGGGGTTAGCCGTTGCCAGCTTGATGCTGGCTCTGTTGATCGGAATACCCTTGGGGATAGCTGCCGCCGTCCACAACGGCAGTTGGGTGGATGCGTTAAGTCGTACTACGGCGATGCTGGGTGTATCCATCCCCAATTTCTGGTTGGCCCTACTGCTATTGCTGCTCTTTGCACTGACTCTGGGCTGGCTGCCCTCCTTTGGTTTTGGCACCCTCGCGCACCTGATATTGCCCGCCTTTACGTTGGGCACGGCCTTGGCTGCGCTCACGACAAGGATCACGCGTTCCAGTATGCTGGAGGTACTTAGTGAAGACTACATCCGCACCGCGCGTGCCAAGGGTCTCAGTGAGCGTATTGTTATCTTCAAACATGCTCTGCGCAACGCCCTGATTCCGGTGGTAACGGTCAGCGGTTTGCAGTTCGGGCGTCTACTGGAAGGTGCAGTGGTGGTTGAAAGCATCTTCGGGTGGCCAGGACTGGGCCGGCTGCTGGTGAAGGCTATCTTCGCCCGCGACTATGCCATACTCCAGGGTTGCATATTGCTTATTGC
>JALGTJ010000208.1 GCA_029821415.1 Candidatus Zipacnadia bacterium | reverse complement strand
GCAGCTTCGGCTGCGAGGCATCGGCGGCATCATTGTTATAGACTTCATTGATATGGACAAAGCCAAGCACCGCAAGCAGGTCAGTAGCGCCCTGCGCGAGGCTTTTGCCAAGGACCGCAAGCGTACTCGCATCCAACACATCACCCGGTTGGGTTTGGTGGAGATGACGCGGAAGCGCACGGAGAACAATCTCGCTCAGAAGCTGCAGACGCCCTGCCCATATTGTGCCGGCAGCGGCAAGGTTCTCGCACCGGAAACCGTAGCTATGCGGGCTATCCGCCAGTTGCGCATTAGCAGCATACAGGAAGACGCTGTAGTCGTCGTAGCTGATCCGATGGTCTGTTTAGCGCTGGTCGGACCTCACGGAACCTGGGCCGAGCAACTGGAAGCCGAGCTGTCCTTTGACATATTCATCCGTGCCACCCGCGATATTCACCCGGAGGAATTCGAAATAATCCCCACAAACCGCCAGGAAGTTCACACTTACCAAGCCGGTGATAACCTCACTATCAACAGTGACCATATACTGCCTGTCCCCCGCGCCGGGTTGCTGGCCGTTGTTGACGGCTATCTGGTGGAAGTACCAGAGGCTTCCGCAGACGCGCAAACACCACTGCAGGTCCGGCTGACCAAAGCCGGCAATTCCTACGCTCGCGCCACGCCGGTTTAGGCTGCCCACCGCCAGCTTGGTTGCCATTAATCATTTTGTGACCTCCATAGCACCACACTTGCAAAACTGTCTCGTATAGGCTATACTGAATAGATGGTGGTAGCAACGCCTCAGATTCGTCGCGAGCAGCCATAGCTATCAGGGAGGGAACCGCTATGCAACAATTACTGGTCTCCAAGAGTGAACCGCTGACCGGCACCATTACGATAAGCGGCTCAAAGAACGGTACACTCCCTCTGTTAGCAGCAGCTATGCTCATAGAAGGCGAGACCATTATCGAAAATGTACCGGCCATCCACGATGTTGATACTATGCTCCAGATGCTGCAAGCTGTGGGCATCAAATGCACCTTCATTGGACCAGGTGTGCTGAAGATTGATGCTACCGATATCAGCTCCTGCCAGGCCCCGTACCATCTGGTGCGCCAGATGCGGGGGTCGTTTTATGTAGCCGGCCCTCTTCTGGGACGATTGGGTGAAGCCCAGGTTCCGCTCCCCGGCGGATGTGTAATCGGCTCGCGCCCAGTTGATTTTCATATTGCTGGATTCAAGGCACTCGGCGCACAAGTGGAAGAGACCTACGGTATCATGCGGGCCCAGGCTCCCCGAGGCCTGCACGGCACCCGCATATATCTTGACCCACGCTGGTGCAGCGTCGGCGCTACAGTCAACCTGATGTTAGCTGCCACCCTGGCTGAGGGCACTACCGTCATCGAGAATGCCTCCTGTGAACCAGAAGTAGTGGCCTGTGAGCAGTTTCTTAAGCAATGTGGTGCCCAGATTTACGGTATCGGCAGCAACATGCTCACCATAAGAGGAGTCAAGAAGCTCCAGGGGACACGCTTTACCTCCATCCCCGATCGTATAGAAGCAGGCACCTTTATGTATGCTGTGGCTATAACTGGCGGCGACGTCGTCTTCAAGAATATACGTACAGATCATATGACCAGAGTCATTGACCATTTGCGTGAGGCCGGTGTCCGCGTGGAAACCAACGACACTGAGCTTCGCGTCATCGCCAGCGGCGACCGGCCCCACCCCGTTGACATCACCACTGCACCATACCCGGGATTTCCCACTGATTTGCAGCCCGCTCACGGGGCACTGGTGGCGCGGGCACTAGGCACCAGTGTATTGGAAGAGACTATATTCGACGCCCGGTACAACTACACTGACGAACTAGCTCGGATGGGGGCCGACATTCGCATCGCCGGCCAGCTCGCCATCATCAAGGGTGTACCCAAACTGACCGGAGCGCCCGTACAGGCAACCGACGTGCGGGCGGCAGCGGCTCTCGTCCTCGCGGCCTTGGCAGCCGAGGGCCAAACCGTCATTGAGGGTGCGGAGTTTCTCGACCGAGGCTACGAAAACTTTGAGGCCAAGCTCCGAGCGACCGGCGCGACGATGGTGCGCCGTGACGGCGGTAACCACAGGAAATTACTATGCTTGGCCTAGGCGATCGCCTGGGAATTGACCTGGGCACATCCAATATTGTCGTTTAGTAGCTATTGACCAGCGCACCCGCGAGGTGCGCGCCGTCGGCCAGCAAGCTCAAGCTATGCTGGGTCGGACCCCAGGCAACATCGTAGCTACTCGCCCCTTACGCGACGGCGTCATCGCCGACTATTCAATCACTCGGGAGATGCTCGCCTACCTTATCCGTAAGGCCTGCGGGACACGCGGACGTATCTTCCGGCCCCTGGTGGTAATCTGCATACCCTCGGGCGCAACCAGCGTGGAACACCGCGCTGCTCTGGATGCCGCACGCTCAGCGGGAGCACGTGACGCTATTCCTATTGAAGAACCGATGGCTGCCGCGATTGGTGCCAACTTGCCTATTGCTATGCCCGGCGGGAATATGGTCGTTGACATTGGCGGTGGCACCACCGACATAGCGGTGATCTCGCTGGGAGGTGTAGTGGTCAGTGACTCGCTTAGAATCGGCGGCAACAATCTCGATGAGGCCATCACTCGGCATATCCGCCGGGTATATAATCTTGATATCGGCGAGCGCACCGCCGAACTGGTAAAGATAACAATTGGTTCAGCAATACGCACTGATGCCGAGCAAGAAATGGAGGTACGGGGCCGGGACGTGATCACCGGTCTACCCCAGACTATCACGGTCAATTCGGCGGAGGTCCGCGAAGCCATCAGCGAGAATCTTTCCCAAATAACTGACGCACTTAAATCCATTCTTGAGCGTACGCCACCGGAGCTGGCCGCTGATATCATTGAACGCGGCATAACCTTGACCGGGGGAGTAGCCCTATTGCCCGGCATGGACCGCCTGTTAGAGCTGGAAACCGGCATTCCCGTCAATATTCCCGATGACCCGATATCCTCGGTAGCAATCGGCACCGGCCGAGTGCTTGAAGAAATTGACACATGGCGACACTCGTTTACGCCATCTCGCCGCAGATCTTAGCAACTATCACCTTTCCTGGCCATTTCCCAGATTGGGAGGTAACGTGTATGCAACTGGCAGAACGCATGAGTCACCTGGGTACCGAGACTGCTTTTGACGTACTTGCCCGGGCCAAACAACTCGAAGCCGAGGGTAAGCCGATCATCCATCTGGAGATCGGCGAGCCCGACTTCGACACACCTCAACACATCATTGATGCCGCCTGTGAGGCGCTCAACTCGGGCTGGACTCACTATGGGCCCAGCGCAGGAGATCCGGAGCTTCGCCAGGTCATCGCTGACCACATCCAGAAAAGCCGCGGCTTCCCCGTCGAGCCCGATGAAGTCGTAGTGGTGCCTGGTGCCAAGCCCATCATCTACTGGGGTATCACTGCGCTGGTTGACCCCGGTGACGAGGTTATCTATCCCAACCCCGGCTTCCCCATCTATGAGTCTATGATCAACTTCGTCGGCGGCAAGCCGGTACCAATTGCGCTGCGTGAAGAGATTGAATTCCGCCTCGATCCCGAGGAACTCGCTGACCTGGTCACCGACAAGACCCGCCTGATTATCCTCAACTCGCCACAGAATCCGACCGGCGGAGTGCTGACCTGGGAAGACCTGGAAGCGATTGCCGAGATAGCCATTGAAAACGACATTATGGTTATGTCCGACGAACCCTACGAACTTATTCTATACGAGGGCAAACATCATAGTATTGCCGCCGTTGATGGAATGAAAGAACGCACAATACTGCTGGATTGCTTCTCCAAGAGCTTCGCGATGACCGGCTGGCGACTGGGCTACGGGGTAATGAACAAAGAGCTGGCTGCTCAGATTGCCAAACTCCAGACTAACTGCACCTCCTGTACGACCAGCTTCGTCCAGCGCGCCGGCATCGCTGCCCTCCAGGGACCGATGGAACCCAGCCTGGCAATGGTCGCGGAGTTCAAGAAGCGCCGGGATGTCATTGTAGACGGCTTAAACGCAATCCCAGGAATTAGCTGCCTACGGCCGCACGGGGCCTTCTATGTCTTCCCCAATGTGACTGAGACCGGCTATGACTGCCGCGAATTAGCTGACAAGATACTTGAGGAAGCTAATGTCGCCGTGCTTTCCGGCACCGCGTTCGGCAAATATGGCGAAGGCTACCTACGCCTGTCTTATGCTAACTCGGTGGAAAACATCCAGGAAGCTGTCAGCCGCATCGGCGACCTGCTCAGCTAAGCTGCCCACTGGTGACACTCACACAGTGAACAATATAACAGCCGATAATAGGTAGCAGGCGGGACATCTTAGCTGGATGTCCCGTCTGTTGTCCTGGTCGGGAGTGCTGGATGATGATCTTGATCCTGTGCTGCAACGCAGCGATGGACCGTACCTATCGCGTCGCCAACTTCCAGCCCGGTAAATTCCATCACACCAGTGACTTCCAGGTGGTTGCCGGAGGTAAGGGCGTAAATGTAGCCAGGGCTTTGAGTACCCTCGGCCATAAGTCCACCGTCACTGGCTTTGTTGGTGGCATGGTTGGGCGCTTTGTTGTAAGCGAACTGCGCCGCCTGGAGATAAAGCCCGCCTTTGTGGAAATTGCCGAAGAATCCCGCTTGGTGCAGAACTTCATTGATCCAGTCGCTCACACTGAAACTCGGGTGGACGAGACCGGCCCGTTAGTCAGTCCCCGCGAACTGCGCCGCCTGGCACAGCTCTGGCAAAAACTCCTGGCGGAGGCCCAGATAGCTGTCATCTCTGGCAGTACGCCCCGCGGAGTGCCCGATACCCTCTACCGCGATCTGGTTTCGGCCGCCAGACAGGCTGGCGTTCCCGTGATTGTAGACGCTCACGACGAACTTCTTGCTCAAAGCATTGCGGCAGCACCTACCATCATCACC
>JALGTJ010000207.1 GCA_029821415.1 Candidatus Zipacnadia bacterium | reverse complement strand
AATATCGCCCCACAGTGCCTGTGCTATCCACAGTCTCAATATCCCACGACGAACCGTTCCAAGCTGCGTATATCAGGTCGCCGCCTGTTTCATCGTGGTAGCTGATGTGGGGATAACTGCTACTGTCCAGCTCGAGGGAAGTCTGGACGCGATAGCTCACCACGCTGATGTCATCTACAGCCTCAGTCTGCCAGCCGACATCTGCCCGGCCGACTGCTGCGCCCAGCCACATCAGAGCTACAATCACCAACACCACTGTGCACCGCATGGCCAACCCTCCCTCGACGATTCGGCCCGGTTGGTGCTCTCGTACTACGAGGTTGCTAGCAGTATATCACTGCAGGTCCTGAACTGCAAGCTAGTTTCCCGGTGTCTGCCATAACTCCTCCCTAATCCCTGCATTGTTCTGCCAAGAGTGTCGCAAAGCGCAAGCCCGACTACTAGCGGCGCAGACACGCCGCGCCGGCGCAGCTTTGCGCCCAGGTCCAAGAGGGCGAGGCCAAAGAGGGGAGATGATGGCACTGGCGAAGATAGGGGGCATGTCCAAAATGAATTAAGTACGTACCGTGAAGAGGGAACTGCGATGATAGATCTGCGCTCGGATACAAAGACAAAACCGACCGAAGCGATGCGGCAGGCAATGGCAGAGGCGGAAGTCGGCGATGATGTGGACAGGGAAGACCCAACGGTAAATAAGCTGGAGGCGGTTGCGGCAGAGCTGCTGGGCAAAGAGACGGGGCTGCTAGTGACGTCGGGGACACAGGGGAATATAGTCAGCCTGCTATCGCTGACTGAGTCGGGGCAGAAGTTGATCTTAGAGCAGGATGCTCACATGTTCCACTACGAGCGCGGAGGTGTGGCCAGGTTGGCGGGGTTGATGGTGCACACGCTGCCAGGGCGTTACGGGACGATGGATCCGGAGGAGGTGGAGACGGCAATCTGGCCAGATGAGATTCATCGAGCACCCACCGGGGCGGTGGCGTTGGAGAATACCCATAATAGGGCCGGCGGGACCTGCCTGTCGGTCGGACATACGAACGATATCTGTGAGATCGCTCATCGGCATGGGGTGCCTGTCCATATTGATGGGGCGCGCATTTTCGACGCAGCAGTGGCCCTGGGAGTGGAGGCGCGGGAACTGGTGGCAGACGCGGATTCGGTGACCTTCTGCCTGTCAAAGAGCCTGGGAGCACCAGTGGGCAGTGTAATCTGCGGGGAGGCGGCTTTCATCACACGGGCGCGAGAGTATCGCAAGATACTGGGGGGAGGTATGCGCCAGGCGGGAATCATCGCCGCAGCCGGGTTGGTAGCGCTGGAGCAGGAGCTGCCACGCCTGCACGAGGATCATCAAAAGGCGAGAAGAGTTGCCGAGGTGCTGGCGGCGCTGCCCGGCGTCAGACTGGATCTGGCGACGGTGCAGACGAATATGGTTCTGTTTGAGTTGCATAGGGATGACGTAACTGCAATGCAGTTGTGCGAGCGGCTAGCCGGATATGACATCAATGCAAAACCCCGCAGTGAGGTGGAGATTCGCTTTGTACTACATCGTGATATAAGTTTTAGTGATACCGAGCGGGTATGCGTTGCTCTGGAGGAGGTATTGGGAAGAGGAAACTGAGGAGATGATGATAGGCGTATAGGTCGGTGTTCCGGGGAAGGGGGTCGCCGATATGAGAGAGAATAGGGGAGATGCAAACCAGAGTAATGGAGCAATCATCTAATCTTTCAGGCAGTCTAGATATCCGCAAAAGGAGTGAGAATGATGACAAATGCAGATCTGGCGATTGACGGCGGACCGAAGACGGCGACTGAAAAGTTCCCGCCATGGCCGTGGTATACCGAGGAGATTATCCAGTGCGTAACGGAACCGCTGCGCACCGGGAAAACTAATTACTGGACCGGGCCGCTGGGCATGCAGTTTGAGGAGGCCTTCGCGGAATGGGAGGGGCGGGAATACGGGATTTCGACGAGCACCGGGACCAGTGCGCTGCACGTGGGACTCGCTGGATTGGGCATCGGACCGGGCGATGAGGTGATCGTGCCATCGTATACGTTCATTGCAACGTCGTTTGCCGTCTGTCAGGCGCTGGCAGTACCGGTGTTTGCCGACACGGTGCGTAATGGTCATACCATCAGCCCCGAGTCAATCCGCGAGAAGATTAGCGAGCGGACGAAGGCGATAATTCCAGTGCATTTGTACGGCTGCATCTGCGATATGGATGCGATTATGGAGATTGCCGAAGAGCATGATCTGTACGTGATTGAGGATACTGCGCAGGCACACGGCGGGGTTTATAAGGGCAAGAAGGCCGGAGCGGTCGGGGATGTGGGATGCTTTAGCTTCTGCCAGAGTAAGCACTTCAGCACCGGCGGAGAGGGCGGAATGGTGGTAACAGATAACGAGGATTGGACCTGGCAGATGCGGGCATTCCGCGACCACGGCTACGACGTGAAAATGCGCATGGGCTTGCTGGAGCTGGAGCAAGCGTTACCCTACATCCACGACTCAGTCGGGTTCAACTATCGCATGACCGAGATGCAGTCGGCGATCGGGCTGAAGGAACTGGAGCGGATGGATACGTGGAATATGCCTCGGCGCAAGCGCAATGCGGCTACATTGGACGAGGAGTTGGGAGAAGTAGGACAGATCCTAGCACTGCCGCCGAACTCCGAGGAAGTGCAGAATGCATACTGGCTGTATCCGATAGTGTTGGATATGGACCAGCTTGAGTGTGAGATTAGCCAGTTCACAGAGGCACTGAGTGCTGAAGGCATCCCTAACGGCAACGTACAGTGGCCGCAGGGC
>JALGTJ010000007.1 GCA_029821415.1 Candidatus Zipacnadia bacterium | reverse complement strand
TAACGCCCAATTCACGGTGGAGTTAATTCAGCCTATTGCTATGACCGAAGGCGTGCGTTTTGCCATCCGCGAGGGCGGACATACCGTCGGCGCCGGCGTCGTTACGAAAGTTCTGGAATAGCCAGTTAGAGCTGCGCACCGGAGATCTCGTCGGTGCATGCGCGAAGCGAGGTTGTTATGCAAAGAAGTTCACAAATCAGGATCAAGTTGAAGGCTTTCGATCACGAAGTGCTGGACCAGTCGTGTGAGAAGATAGTGGAGACGGCTGAGAACACAGGGGCGCGCATATCCGGGCCGGTGCCGCTGCCCACGGAAAAGCACGTTTACTGTATTGTCAAGCCGACGGCACTGGGGCGATCCACCCGCACTATGGAGCACTTTGAGATGCGAATTCATAAGCGTCTCATTGATATTCTGGACTCCACAGCTCGCACGGTGGATGCATTGATGGAGCTTGACTTGCCCGGCGGTGTAGATATCGCCATCCGCACGTCGTAGCATAGTCGGCTGAGGCCCCGGCTGGGTCCGAGACATAAAATGGTGAATGAAATGCCAGTAGGATTGTTAGGCAAGAAGGTTGGTATGACACGCATATTCACTGAGGAGGGTGAGGCTATCCCGGTGACGGTCGTGCAGGCTGGGCCGTGTACCGTGGTGCAACGCAAGACTGGAGCGACAGACGGTTATGAAGCGGTTCAGGTTGGATTTGAGCGGCGCAGCCGGCGTCGCACTAACAGTCCATTGAGCGGTCATTTTGAAAGCCGGGGCATTGCACCGCTCCGGTATCTGGCCGAATTTCGCGTAGATGCTGACGAAGAATACCAAGAGGGTCAGGAGCTTACTGTTGAGCTGTTCAGTGAGGGCGAGCGGGTGGATGTGACAGGTCGGTCAAAGGGGCGAGGGTTTGCGGGTGTTATGAAGAGATATGGATTTCACGGTGGCCCGGCCAGTCACGGCTCAAAGGTACATCGGAGTCTGCAGTCAGCAGGGGCCACCGATGCTCAGCGTATCTTCCCAGGGACGAGAATGCCTGGTCACATGGGCAATAAGCGAGTCACGATCCAGGGCTTGACTGTGGTCGCAGTTGACCCTGAAGAGAACGTGTTACTTATTAAGGGCGGTATTCCGGGTCCGAACGGCGGTCTGGTGATCATCCGGCCCACAAAGAAATCAGCAAAGGAATGAGCCGCTCATGCCGAGCATGGCAGTAAATGATATGAAGGGTACAAAGGTGGGCGAGCTGCAAGTCAGTGACGAATGGTTTGCCGCGCCGTTACACAATGACTTGATTCATCAGGCATTGGTGACGGTAGACCACAAGCGTAGGCAGAAAAACAGGAGCACCAAGACCCGTTCGGAGATCAAGCTGACTACGGCCAAGTGGTATCGCCAGAAGGGTACGGGTCGGGCTCGCCATGGGGCGAGGAGTGCGCCGATATTCGTTGGAGGCAGCAAGGCTCATGGCCCGCGGAGTGAAAGCAGGAGAGTCAGGTTGCCCAAGAAGATGCGGCGAAAGGCCCTACAGAGCGCCTTGTCGGCCCAGGCAGCAGTGGGCAACGTTGTGGTCGTTGATGAGATTATCGTTGAGGAGATTCGCACTAAGACTATTGTGGAGATGCTGGCTGCTCTACGCTGCACAGGGCACGTGCTGATGTTATTAAGCGAGGATGAGTATCTGGACCAGTATATCTATTATAGCTCACGCAATATTCCTGATCTGGTCATGCGCGAGGTACCACATTTCAGCGTCCGCGATGTGCTATGGGCTGATCATATCATTGTAACCCGCCAGGCTTTGGAAGAGATGGGCGCAGGAGGCGATATAGATGCAACTGCCTGAGCAGATTGAAGAATATCGCGATATCATTCGCTCTCCCATCATCACGGAGAAGGCCATGGAACAGGCCGAGCGAGAGAACAAGTACCACTTTGTGGTGCGCTCCGACGCTAATAAGGTGCAGATTCGTTCTGCCATTGAAGCACTGTTCGATGTGCGTGTAGTGAAGGTAAACACTATGAATATCAAGGGCAAGACTCGCCAGCGCAGCTATCGTCATCGCACCGGTAAGACTGCGCGAGTCAAGAAGGCTATAGTCACATTAGCGCCTGGCGACCAGATTGAACTGGTTCAAGGTTAGCCAATGTAGCTGAAGTAGCTGCGAGAGTGAGGAAGAAGACGATGCCCGTCAAAGAACATAAACCAGTGACAGCAGGCCGCCGTGGCTACGTATCGCTGGATAGGTCCGACCTGGATGACAAGCGACCCGAGAAAAGGTTGACTATTCAGCGCAAACAAAGCGCGGGACGTAACGCCGCCGGACGTGTTACCTCCCGCCACCGTGGCGCCGGGCACAAGCGCCGAATTCGCCTGGTGGATTTCAAGCGTGACAAGGACAATATTCCGGCGAAAGTGGCGGCTATTGAGTATGATCCGGGCCGTTCGGCCCATTTGGCTCTGCTTCACTACATGGATGGCGAGAAGCGTTACATTTTGGCTCCTCAGGGATTGGCGAAGGGTAGCTCGGTCGTCTCCGGGGAGGCGGTGCCAATTCGCCCAGGCAACTGCCTGCCGTTGGGACGGATTCCGGTGGGTACGGTTGTCCATAATGTTGAGCTGCAGCCCGGCCGAGGTGGCCAAATAGCTCGGGGTGCTGGATCGGGCGCGCGTGTTGCAGCCCGCGAGGGTAACTATGTGCACCTGAATCTACCGTCGGGCGAAGTTCGCCTGGTGCCTACCTCGTGCCGAGCGACCATTGGGCGCGTGAGCAATATTGATCATATCAACGTAAGTGATGGCAAGGCCGGGCGGGCGCGCTGGCGTGGCAGGCGCCCGCATGTGCGCGGCTCAGCGATGAATCCGGTGGATCATCCTCACGGCGGCGGCGAAGGTAAGGCGCCGGTGGGCCATCCGAGCCCTCTGAGTCCCTGGGGCAAGAAGACTTTAGGCAAGATAACTCGTAATCCGAAAAAACCGTCGAATAAGTACATTGTTCGACAGCGCCGTGCCCGACGGTAGTTGATGTCATAGGAGGCTGTGTGATGCCGCGATCAACGAAGAAAGGACCTTTTGTTGACGAGAAACTAATGGCGAAGGTGGAGCAAATGAACGCCACCGGTGACAAGCAAACTATCCGGACCTGGTCGCGGCGGTCAACGATCTTCCCGGAGATGATTGGCCATACTATAGCTGTCTACGACGGCCGCAGGCATGTTCCGGTATATATTACCGAGAATATGGTCGGGCACAAGCTTGGCGAATTTGCCGGTACTCGCACCTTCCGCGGGATGCGCCGACGGCGCGCTCGCCCTGGGGAGGAGGGAGCCCACGAGGGGCCCCGACGTTTGGCACCAGGGACCGCGGTAGAGTAACCGCTTCACTGGCTTGAACAGATGTGGGGAGAATTGAACAATGGAAGCTCGCGCAGTAACAAAATGGGTACGCCGTGGGCCCCAGAAGGCCCGTAAATTCATTGATCTGATTCGGGGTTGCACCGCAAATGAGGCACGGGCAATCCTGGAGGTGCAGTCGTCGCCGGCAGCGGCCGACGTTCTGAACTGTCTGAATTCAGCAGTAGCCAATGGCGAGAACAATCATGGTATGGATCCCGATGAGATGATTGTGCTCACGGCGGTAGTTGATGAAGGACCACGTATGCGACGGCTACGGCCCAGGGCACGGGGTCGGGCTGATATACAACGACGTCCCACTTGTCACATTACGGTTGTCGTCAGCGACGGGAGCGCTGCCGACTCTGATTGAGGGCCAAGGTCATAAGGAGTGACGTGAATGGGTCAAAAAGTCCATCCATACGGTTTTCGTCTGGTCAGTGTACGCAAGGCGCGTAGTCGCTGGTTTGCCGAGGGTGCTCAATACCGTCAGCAACTGATTGAGGATATCAAGCTCCGTAAGTATATTCGCGACAGAGAGCGCAATGCCGGTATCTCCAATATCATTATTGATCGAGCCGCTGACAGCATAACGGTGACCATTGAAGCTGCCAGACCGGGGATTATGATCGGCCGGGGCGGGCGCGATGTGGATCGGCTTCGCCAGCAACTTCAGAAGATGGTTAAGGCAAAGGTGCGGGTAAATGTGGAGGAGACGGCTCAACCGGATACTTGTGCGCAACTGCTGGCTGATAATATTGCCTGGCAGATCGAGCGGCGTGTCTCGCCACGACGAGCTATGGGTCAGGCCCTGGAACGTGCTTTGGAGTGTGGTGCCCGAGGGGTACGTTGTGAGATTGCTGGTAGGATAGGCGGGGCAGAAATTGCGCGGCGCGAGAAGATGGGGCCGGAAGGGCCGGTTCCACTGCAGAGCTTGCGGGCGGACATTGATTTCGGCGTCACTCAAGCCCGAACCGCTTACGGTAACATTGGGGTGAAGGTCTGGGTATATAAGGGTGACATCTTGCCCCCCAAGGAGGAAAAGAAGCGAGATGTCTGGGAAGAGCTGGAAGAGGAGGTGGCCCTAATTGAACATGGGGAGCAGGTGGAAGAAGAACCAACCGCTGGGGCAGCGGCAGAAGATCTGTCGGCTGCTCCGCCAGAGGCGGAGCCTGAGGTAGCAGAGCTTGAGACGGCCCCGTTGTCTGCGGCAGAGCCGGTGGGGGCTGTTGAGGAAGATGAGCCTGACAGTGCTAACGATGAGACCGAACCAGAAACGGAGCTGGCAGTAACGGAAGTTGAGGCAGCCGAGCCGGTAGAAGCTGTTGGGGAAGAAGAGTCTGTTGACAATAGCGATGAGACGCAGCCTGCTATAGTGGTAGATGCGGTCGAGGAGGAAGCTGAAGATGTTGATGCCTAAGCGACTAAAGCATGCTAAGCAGCACCGAGGGCGGATGCGAGGATTAGCTTATCGGGGCAACACTGTGAATTTTGGCGAGTTTGGCCTCCAGGCTCTGGAGCCGGCTTGGATTGATTCCCGGCAGATTGAGGCAGCTCGTGTGACAATGGCCCGCGAGGCTCGCCGGGGAGGGAAGGTGTGGATTCGGATATTCCCTGACAAGCCGATTACTCAGACGCCGGCCGAAACACGAATGGGGAAGGGCAAGGGACCGGTTGCTTATTATGTAGCGGTTGTCAAGCCTGGTCGGATAATGTTTGAAATGGGCGGCGTACCCGAGGAGACCGCTCGCGAGGCGATGCGGCGAGCTGCCCACAAACTGCCGATCAAGTGTAAGTTTGTTACTCGAGGGGACTACGATGCCGGACACAGTTGATACTACCCGCCAGTTTATTGACCAACTGCGGAGAGCCAGCAGCGAGGAGCTACAGGACCGAAAGAGACAAATTGCGGAGAGTCTGTTCAACCTGCGCTTCCGCCTGGCCTCTGGCCAGATTGACGATCCGAAGCGGGTCAGGAAGTACCGCAAAGCGATCGCTCAGATTAATACTATTCTGCGCGAGCGGGAGTTGGGGATCAATCAATGAGTAGAACACACAGCGGCGAGAAGCGGACGGCCCTGGCAACGGTGGTCAGTGACAAGATGGACAAGACAGTGGTGGTTGAGATCCAGCGAAGGACCAGGCATCCTCTGTATGGCAAGGTGCTGCTCCGGAGCACAAAGCTGAAGGCGCACGATGAGAACAATAGCTGTGATGAGCCAAGCGCAAATGTATGAATCGGGAGGCAAGCTGAGTGCCACAATACGATAGCGATCACATTCGCAATCTGGCCATAGTTGGCCACCGTGGTTGCGGTAAGACCACCTTGGCCGAGGCGCTGCTGTTTAGCACCGGCATGAAGAGCCGTATGGGTCAGGTTGAAGAAGGCACCACTACCTGTGATTTTGGCGAGGAGGAGAAGAGCCGTCAGATCTCCATTTCGCCGGCGGCCTGCTACTGCGAATACAATGGCACTAAGATAAATCTTATTGACACACCTGGCTATGCTGAGTTCTTTGCCGAGGTGGTGCCCTCACTGTGGGTGGCAGATTGTAGTGTGTTACTCATTGATGCTAATGCCGGAGTGGAGGTACACACCTACAAGGTTTTCGAAACAGCCCGGAATTGCAATCAACCGGTAATTGCCGTCGTAAACAAGATAGACAAGGAGCGCGCCAGCTTTGACGGTGCGGTGGCGAGTCTGGCAGAGAGCCTCACCGGACCGGAGGTCGTGCCGATTCAGCTTCCCATCGGCAGCGAAGGGCAGTTCCAGGGCGTGGTGGACCTGCTGACTATGCAAGCGGTTACTGGCCAAGGCACTGAGGTCAAACGGGGAGATATACCTGAGGAGTTACGCGAGGCAGCAGAGCAAGCTTACGAACAACTTGTTGATGCGGTGGCGACTACCGATGATGAGTTGACCATAAGGTATCTGGAAGAAGGGGAGCTTACTGCGGAAGAATTGGCCGAAGGCCTGCGGAAAGCCGTTGCTCGAGGGCTGATTATGCCAGTACTTGCTACTGATGCCCGCCGGGCAATCGGGGTTGCCAGTTTGGCCGAGACATTGGTTGAACTGGCGCCTTCGCCGGTGAGTCGAGGCCCCTGGCACGGACATGCGCCGGGAGATGGGGAAGAAATTGTCCGAGCTCCGGCAGCGGATCAGCCATTCGCGGCAGTGGTATTTAAGACGATCCTGGATCCATACGTCGGGCGGCTGAGCCTGCTGCGCACCATCTCCGGGATAGGCCAGGCAGACGCGCCCATCACCGACGCACAGAGCGGTGAGAGTGCCAAGCTCAGTGGTCTGGCTTTTGTTCAGGGCCGTGAAACGGTTTCGGCAGGGACAGTGGCAGCAGGTGATATTGCCTGTGTCAACAAGCTGGAAAAGGTGCGGACGGGAACGACACTTTACCAAGGCCGCGAAAGCGTGATATTTGACTGTCCGCCTTTGCCGAGTGGTATGCACGCGGTAGCCCTGGAGGCCGCTTCGCGTGCCGATCAGGATAAACTTTCCGGTGCATTGGCGCAGTTGTCTGACGAAGATGTCGGTTTCGCCTACGAGCGGGACCGAGAGACCGGAGAACTGATTGTTCGGGGTATGGGACAATTACACGTTGAAATCATCACTACCCGTCTGCAGAATGAGTTTGATGTCAATGTCACGCTCAAGCCGCCCCAGATTGCCTACCGGGAAACTGTAACTCGAAAGGTGCGCGTGCAGGGACGCCATAAGAAACAGACCGGAGGCCGGGGGCAGTTTGGCGATGTGTGGATCCGGGTAGAGCCGCTGCCCCGAGGCGAGGGCTTCAAGTTTGTCAATGAGATTAAGGGGGGCGCCGTGCCCACCAACTACATCCCTGCTGTTGAAAAGGGTGTGCAGGATGCAATGGAGTCGGGCGTACTGGCTGGCTATCCAGTAGTTGACGTCCAGGTCACTCTGGATGATGGTAGTTCGCACCCGGTGGACTCGTCGGATATGGCTTTTCGTAGGGCCGGTCAACTGGCGATGCGCAAGGCTCTGGAAGAAGCCGGGTCAAAACTGCTGGAGCCGGTAGCTGCGGTTGAAGTGGCTACGCCTGAGGACATTATGGGCGATGTAATGAGTGATATTACTAGCCGGCGCGGTCAGATTCAGGGGATGGATGCTGTGGGCAAGGGACTGCAGAGGATCAAGGCATTAGTTCCAGTAGCCGAGATGCGCACCTATGCGGCGGATCTGCGTTCGCTCTCGCAGGGGCGTGCCAGTTACACTATGGAGTTCGCTCACTATCAACCTGTTCCACCGGATATTGAGCAACGCATCGTCGCTGAGAGCGAGAGAAGTTAACTGCTGCATTACTATGTGAATAGCCGAAAGTCCGATCAAGTTCGCAAGAGGGCTGTAACGATGATTCAGAAAGAAACCAGGCTGAGGGTGGCTGACAACTCTGGTGTACGGGAAATTGGCTGCATAAACATAGTTGGACGCAGCGGGGGGAAATATGCGTCGTTAGGCGACTTGATAGTGGCTTCGGCCAAGCAGGTTACCCCGCAAAGTCCGGTGCACAAGGGCGATATCGTCCGGGCAGTGGTAGTACGTTGCCGCCAGAGCGTAGTACGCCCTGACGGGACTCAGGTGCGATTCGATGACAATGCTGCGGTAATCGTAGATGAGAATGGCAACCCATTGTGTACCCGCGTATTTGGTCCCGTTGCCCAAGAACTGCGGGCGAAGGAACATGTAAAGATCATATCTCTGGCGCCCGAGGTGGTTTAGATGTCCGCGAAGAGGCTGCATATCAAGGCCAACGACGAGGTCATTGTGATTTCCGGTAAAGATAGGTCTTACAAGGGCAATTTGCGACGGGGGCGAGTGATTGGGGTGCTGCCCAAAGAAGAGCGGGTCATAGTGGAGGGCATGAATATCCTGAAGCGTGCTGTCCGCCAGACTCAAAAGGTCCGCCAGGGTGGCATTATTGAAAGCCCGGGGCCTATCCATGTATCTAACGTAATGTTGGTCTGCCCGAGCTGCAACAAGCCCACTCGTGTCGGCCATCGCCAACGAGAAGATGGCACACGGGTGCGCGTGTGCAAGAAATGTGGTGCGGACATTGACCAGTAGTAGTCTCCAGTTATAGCCGGGCCGTTGGTGCTGCGCGTAGGCGCGGCTCCGGGAGGCGGCCAGTGAAAGCGCAGGCAAGTCAAATGGCCTACCAGCCCAGACTGAAAGTTATGTACGAAGAAAAAGTTCGGCCGGCTTTGATGAAACAGTTCGGCTACCGGAATATATGGCAGGCACCCCGGCCTCAGAAGATCGTTGTGAGCATGGGCGTCTCTGAGGCGACTAATGATTTCGAAGCTTTGGAGAGCGCCGTCGACGAGTTGGCATTGATCGTGGGGCAACGGCCTTGTATCACTCGCGCGCGGCGGTCTATAGCCGCCTTTAATGTGCGCCAGGGACAGGCCATCGGTTGTAAGGCCACCCTGCGGGGCGCGCGGATGTGGGAGTTTGCTGACCGGCTGTTCAACGTTGCGGTGCCACGTATCCGCGACTTCCGTGGCCTACCGCGCAGTGGTTTTGACGGCCGAGGGAACTATACCGTAGGGATCAACGATCATCTGATCTTTCCCGAACTGACTTACGATGATGTCAAAAAGACCCGGGGGTTAAGTATTACTATCGTCACTACTGCCGAAACTGATGACCAGGGCATAGCTCTACTGGAGGCACTGGGCCTACCCCTGGTCTCTGAATGAAGCAGATACGCTCAGTAACAGCAATGACGAATATGTCTATACCACCCCACTGCCAGGAGGCAGAAGTCCGTGGCGAAAAAATCGTGGATTGCCAAGCAGAAGCGAGAGCCTAAGTACAGGACTCGCGGCTATAACCGCTGCCAGTTGTGTGGCCGCCGGCGTGGCTATATGCGTAGCTTCGGCCTGTGTCGCATTTGCTTCCGGGAACAGGCCCTGGCGGGTAACATTCCTGGGATAACCAAGTCCAGCTGGTAGTGGCTGCTGGGCACCGCTGACCTGGGTGCTAGCGATGGAGGTGCTCAGGCTGATTCAGGAGGTAACTGATGGGTGTCGTAACCGATCCGATAGCAGATATGCTCAATCGTATTCGTAATGGCTATAATGCGCGCCGTACCAGTGTGGATGTGCCTAGGTCTAAGATGAAAATGGCCATTGCTAAGATTCTGCATGAAGAAGGCTATCTACGGGGCTTTCAACTGGTCAACCACGGCCGGGACTTGCGGCTGCGCCTGAAGTATGATGAACAGAACCGGCCGGTAATGGCTGGCTGCCGTCGGGTCAGTAAACCTGGCCGACGAGTGTATAGGGCCAAAGACGAACTGCCTCGTGTGCTTGGAGGTATCGGGATAGCTATTGTCTCTACCAGTCAAGGTGTTATGAGTGCAAAACAGGCCCGCCGCGCAGGTACCGGTGGAGAGGTAATCTGTGAGCTGTGGTAGCGCCGCGGAGACACACTTGTGATCAAACGCTGAGGAGCAAACGAATATGTCGCGTATAGGTGAAGCGCCAATTACGATACCCGATGATGTCGAGGTTGACATCAAAGACAACGTGGTGACGATCAAGGGACCACGGGGAGAGCTGTGCCGGCGGCTACCCGAGGGAATCAGCGCGACCGTTAGTGAGGGCCGGATTATCTTTACCCGGGCTGCGGAACAGAAGAAGTACCGTGCCCTGCACGGACTGGCCAGGGCTTTGGTCGCGAATATGGTCACAGGCGTGGTCAACGGCTTTGAAAAACGTTTGGAATACCAAGGCGTGGGCTATCGTGCCCAGATGCAGGGCAAAAACCTGCGGCTTTATGTCGGTCTGTCCCACGATGTGGTCATTGAGCCTCTGGAAGGTACAGAGATCGAGATTAGCGATAATAATCAGATTGTGGTACGGGGCATTGATAAGCAGGTGGTTGGACAGATGGCTGCTGACATTCGGGCAGTCGGGCCGGTAAGTCCGTATTGGGCAAAGGGAACGCAGTGGCGGGGTATCAAATATGTTGACGAGCAGCCCCGTCGTAAGCCTGGCAAGCAAGCTAAAATCGGTGTGGAGTAAGCAAGCGTGCGAGCGGGGCTGTACTCTGGTTAAGGAAGGTTGACTGTGAGTCAAGAACGAGACAGAAGAACAGCTCGACGCCGGCGGCAGATGCGAGGTCGTGCGAAAATCAGGGGCACCTCGCAGCGCCCTCGGTTGTGTGTCACCAAGTCGCTTAAACACATCTATGCTCAGGTAATTGATGACACTTCCGGTCACACGCTGGTGGCTGCCAGTACCCTTGACAAGCAGATCAGCGCGGGGCTATCAGGTACGGCTAACATTGCCGCTGCCGTGGCTGTTGGTGAGGCTGTGGCAAAACGAGCACTTGACAAGGGCATCCAGCAGGTCGTCTTTGACCGGGCGGGTTGGCCTTACCACGGCAAGGTTGCCGCTCTGGCTGAGGCCGCTCGGGAGGCCGGCTTGAAGTTCTGAGTTCTCCGAGTCGGATCGATCAGATTTGTCAGAGGTCGGATGAGAAAACGCTGGTGGGGAGCTGGGCAACAAACAGACGGAGGGAAAGCGAGTAAATATGGATTTGTCTGACGTGAAGCCAAATAAGGCGAGGCATAAGTCGGCCAAGCGCAAGGGCCGCGGTATCAGTGCCGGTCAGGGTAAGACCTGTGGCCGTGGCCAGAAGGGCCAGAAGCAGCACTCGAGTGTTAAACCGGGCTTTGAGGGGGGGCAGACGCCGCTGTATCGCCGCTTGCCTAAGCTTCGGGGGCAGAGCAACAAGGCTCAGAATATCGGCATATTCCGCAAAGAGTATCAGATTGTGAATGTCCGCGACCTGGAGCGGTTTGACGAGGGCAGCGTAGTCTCGCCGCAAGTGCTGCTGGACAGGGGTCTTATCTCCAAGATTGGTGATGGGGTGAAGATACTGGGCGATGGCGAGCTGTCGTGCAAGCTCGATGTTAAGGCTCATGCCTTTAGCAGATCGGCGTGTGAGAAGATCGAAGCGGCTGGCGGGACCGTGGAGGTTATTGACTGATGCAGGAACGGATTGGCAACCTGGCCCAGGCGATGCGTCTGCCTGATGTGCGTAAGCGCATACTGTACGTAATGGTGATGTTTGGCGTCTACGTGGCCTGCGCACATGTGCCTCTGCCGGGAGTCAACAAGGAGGCTATGGAGCGGTTGTTCTCTGGGGCATTTGGCGGGGGTATCGGCGGGTTGCTCAATGCTTTTGCTGGTGGCTCACTAAAGCGATTTTCTATACTAGCACTGGGTATAATGCCCTATATCACCGCCTCAATTATCTTCCAGCTCCTGGTGATGGCGGTCCCCTCTCTCGAACAATTGCAAAAAGAGGGTGAATGGGGCCAGCGCAAAATTCGCCAATGGACCAAGTACACCACCGTCGGCATCTGTCTGATACAGGGCATTGGAATGATTGGATTCTTCGGCACCATGGGCGCATTCCAGGGTGGGCCGATGATTATTGTCTTTGATGTAATTATGATGGTGGCCGGCGGGCTATTTCTGATGTATATTGCCGATCAGATCACCGAATACGGCATCGGCCAGGGCGTATCATTGATAATCTTCGTGGGCATAATGACCGCGTTGCCCCAGCAGTTGGCCACTACCGTGCAGATGCTTGTAGCTGGTCAGATCGCCATCGGTAATATCTTGTTCCTGGCGGTTCTATTCGTAGGGATGATCTACGGCATTATCAAGGTGCAACAGGCCGAACGCAAGATTCCGGTCCAGTATGCCAAGCGGATCAGAGGCACCCGTGTGTACGGTGGCCAGACAAGCTATTTGCCTCTGCGGGTCAACCAGGCGGGCGTGATGCCTATTATCTTCGCCATTGCTGTGGCAATGTTTCCGGCGCAAATCGGACAATTCTTGATGAACGACAAGATTGTGCACCTTGTTGGCCGTTTGGGGTTCTCCGACGAGAGCATCTACAGCGCTATTCAGACAATAATCAACTTTACCACACCAAGCCAAAGTAATCATTTCGCATCGTTTCTGTACTTTGTTCTGGTAATTCTGTTTACCTATTTCTATACGGCAGTTACTTTTAATCCCGAAGAGATTGCCGAGAACCTGCAGAAGAACGGCGGTGCAGTGCCGGGGATCCGGCCTGGCGAGAAGACTCGGGACTATTTGGACAAGATCCTGTACCGCATTACTCTGGCCGGGGCCGTTTTCCTGGGTATCGTAGCGCTAATGCAATATTATGTGGGGCCGATAACCGGGGTGCAAACCTTCACTCTGGTCGGCGGCACCTCCGTGCTGATTATTGTCGGGGTAGCTCTTGATACGATGCAGCAGGTGGAGGCGCAACTACTGATGCGCCACTACCGTGGTTTCCTGCATGGTTAGTTGACAGTGACGACATTTAGGCGGCCTTGAGGTGGGTGATAAAGGATAAGTAGTCAATGGCACAGCGAGACCTGATATTGTTGGGCCCACCGGGAGCCGGTAAGGGTACCCATGCCGAGTATTTGAAAACGCACATGAGCTATACGCATCTGTCCACTGGAGATCTGTTGCGAGCAGCAGTAGCTAAGGGCAGTGACTTGGGCAAACAGGCGAAAAGCTACATGGAGGCAGGCGAACTGGTGCCCGACGGTCTGGTCATTAGTCTGGTTGCAGAGCGAATGGAGCAGCTCGGCGACGAGGAGCACTTTCTGCTTGACGGCTTTCCGCGCACTATTGCTCAGGCAGAGGCACTAACTGCGATGTTTGAGAGGGTAGGTCGCGAGCAGCCCCTGGTGATCAATTTGGCGATCAGTGATGCCGAGGTAGTGCGGCGGCTAAGTGGGCGGCGGATGTGCCCGGATTGCGGAACGATATACAATGTCCGCCGTGACGGCCTGGATGTTGGGGACAAATGCCCGCAGTGTGGGGGCGAGCTTTATCTTCGCAGTGATGACCGGCCGGAAGCGATTCGTAATCGGCTGAAGGTTTATAAACAGGACTCTGCGCCGTTGATTGAGTATTATAGACAGCGCGGCCAGCTCGTGACCGTTGATGCTGAGCAGGATCAGCACCAGCTCAGCGCAGAGCTTGCACAGATAGCGCGGGGAAGGCGGTCCTACTGACGGTGGCTAAGAGAGCCGGCAGTCGGCGTGTGGCGCGGCGCTCAGAAGAGGAGCTGGAGAAGCTCAAAGTTGCTGGGCAGATTGTTGGAGAGACGCTGGAATTGGTACGCGCGCAGATTGCGCCCGGCGTGACTACATTGGAACTTGACAAATTGGCGGAGGCCCACATCCGAGCTCGGGGAGCGCTGCCCTCATTTAAGGGATACCAGGGTTATCCTGCGGCGACCTGTATTCAGATTGATGATGTGGTGGTCCATGGAATTCCTGATGACACTGTACTGGAGGTGGGGCAAGTGGTGGGCGTTGACCTGGGGGCCTGCTACGATGGTTACCATGGCGACGCCGCCTTCACTACTGTCGTCGGCCAGCCAGGTGAGTATCATGGACTGCTTGACGCTACGCAAGGGGCGCTGATGGCAGGTATAGCGCAAGCTCGGGCGGGCAATAGGCTGAAGCAGATCTCTAAGGCTATCCAGGAGTATGTAGAGAGCCGTGGCTATAGCGTAGTTCGGCAGTTGACAGGACATGGGATCGGCCAGCAGTTGCATGAGCCGCCGCAGATCCCGAATTTCTACAGTCCAGGAGCGTTTGAGGATTACGAGCTGGTTTTGCAGCCGGGAATGGTCTTGGCCATCGAACCGATGGTCAATGTGGGAACAGCACAGGTCCAGGTGGATAAAGAGGATGGTTGGACGGTGCGCACAGCCGACGGTGAGCTGTCGGCACACTTTGAACATGATGTAGTGGTAACCGACTCGGAGCCGCTAATTTTGACTCTGGCAGAAGGGGCTAAGTTGCTATCGGATGTCTCAGGATACTGGAAAGCGTGACAAAAAAATTCGCGTGATAGGGCGAGTAGTAGATAAATTGCCCAATGCCCAGTTCAATGTAGAACTGGAAAATGGGCACGAGGTACTCGCCCATCTATCCGGCAAGATGCGCAGCAACTATATTCGTATCTTGCCGGGTGATAAGGTTACGGTGGAGCTGTCGCCGTATGATGTGACGCGAGCACGCATTACTTGGCTGCACAAGTGACCAATGCTTCTCGGGGCCACTTGCCCTCCACAGAGGGCAAGGTTGGTAACCGGTCTCAGATAATGAGGAGGATATTGTTGTGAAGGTTCAAGCTTCAGTGAAAAAGCGTTGTGACAAGTGCAAAATCGTGCGCCGACGGGGGCGGGTCTATGTGATTTGTTCCAACCCCCGCCACAAGCAGCGCCAGGGATAACTCAGGGAGGAATGGACAGTGCCCAGAATAGCGGGAGTTGACTTGCCCCGAGACAAACCAGTCCATATTGCCTTGACCTATATCTATGGTATCGGGCGGAGCAGTGCCGAAGCCATAGTGGCAAAGGCAGGAATTGACGCTGGCACCCGAATGTACGAGCTTAGTGAAGAAGATGCAGCCCGGCTGCGTGAGATCATTGACCGTGACTACACGATCGAAGGTAAAAAGCGCCGCGAGGTGCACGCTCATATCCAGCGGTTAATGGAAATTGGCTCCTACCGCGGCATCCGCCACCGCCGTGGGCTACCTGTTCGGGGACAGCGGACTAAGACCAATGCCCGCACTCGCAAGGGGCGTAAGAAGACCGTGGCGGGTCGGAAGCGGGCACCAGGACCTAAATAGTGTCAGGTACACGGGTTCGCCGGTTGAGCTATTAACGGAGGCAGAGCAATGCGTCGCAATCAAACAAGTTCGCGCCGCCGCAAGATCACCAAACGAGTACCTTACGGGCGGGCGTGCATCAAATCAACATACAACAATACTATTGTAACTATCACTGATCCTGCAGGTAATACGCTGTGCTGGGCTAGTGGTGGCACAATTGGCTTCACCGGGACAAAAAAAGGCACTAGCTTTGCCGCTCAGTTGGCCGCGGAGAGCGTTGCGCGTCAGGCTAAGGAGTTTGGTATGTCCAAGGTGGACGTTTTCACCAAGGGGCCCGGTTCGGGTCGCGAGACTGCCATTCGGGCGCTGCAGGCGGCTGGTATTGATATCGGCGAGATCAAGGATGTTACCCCTGTCCCCCACAACGGATGCCGGCCTAAGAAACGGCGCCGGGTGTAGGCCTTTGCGATTGTGTTATGCAAGAAAAACTGAGAGCGTAAGAGCTGATGAACTGTCGATTGGCAGGTTGTCATTCGGAGGTGAACGTTGTTAATGAGCCAGCAACACGGTCCTGTTTGCAGGCTGTGTCGTCGGGCCGGCCAGAAGTTATTTCTTAAGGGGCAGCGCTGTTATGGTCCTAAGTGTGCTATGGAGCGTAAGAGTTATCCTCCTGGGCACCGGGGCCAGGGCTCACGGCGGTATCGAGTCAGTGATTACAGCAAGCAGCTCCGCGAAAAACAGAAACTGCGCCATATCTATGGCGTCAGTGAAGAACAGTTTCGGCGTTACGTTCGTGATGCCGAGAACATGCCGGGAATCAGCGGAAACAATCTGCTACAACTGCTGGAGCGACGCTTGGACAACGTCATCTATCGAGCCGGCTTGGCCAGCAGTCGTGCGCAAGCTCGACAGATGGTGAACCACCGTCATTTCGCGGTGGATGGGCAAGTGGTCAATATCCCCTCATATTTGGTAAAAGTTGGCAACCGTATAGAGGCAAGGAACGGCAGTAAGAACCTTCAGCCTATTGAGGAAGCCCTGGCTAGCACCTCCGGCGAGAGCCTGAGCTGGCTACAAGTAGATCGGGAAGAGCGTGTTGTAGACATTCTCGGCCTGCCCGAGCGAGACGAGATTCGCCTGGACGTTGACGAACAGTTAGTCATGGAGTTCTACTCACGATAGTTGACCGGCTGGTGGCCAAGGGCTTTGGTGATCAGTCGTCTGTTACAAGGAACTGAGCGGAAGCTGAATACGACAAGTGAGGAGTCGTGAATATGCTTGCAGGGGTCAAGCCTGAGATTGTCATACTTGAACTTGACGAAAAGTACGGTCGTTTTTCGATAGAGCCGCTGGAGCGGGGTTTCGGTCACACTTTGGGTAATGCTTTTCGACGAGTGCTGTTGGCTCACTTACCTGGCCTGACCGTTACTGATATTAGGATCGAAGGTGTACGTCACGAGTTTAGCACCATTCCCGGTCTTGCTGAAGACAGTACCGAACTAATATTGAATATCAAAGAGCTGGTGATTAGGTGGGCCAATGGCGTAAGGCCGCAGCTTGAGGCTGATGAGGAGGCAAGCTACAAGTTAACTATCGAGGCGACCGGTCCCCAGGAGGTAACCGGGGCACATGTGCAGTGTCCGCCGGAGTTGGAAGTGGTCAACCCGGATTTACACATAGCGGACATAACTGAGGAAGATGGTAAGCTGTATATGGAGATGTGGGTTAGGGAAGGTAAGGGTTACCTACCAGTGGAGGCGCGTGACCGACAAAGCACGCCGATTGACGTCATTCCGGTGGATGCGCTTTTCTCACCGATTCCTCGCGTTGCTTACCATGTTGAGCCTACACGCATCGGGGGTCGTACCGACCTGGACCGGCTGACTCTGGAGCTATGGGGGGACGGGACGGTTATGCCTGATGAGGCGCTGCGGCAGGCTGCTGCCATTGTCCAGGAGTATCTGGCCGTCTTTGCTGCAGTACCTAAAGAGGAGGCGGAAGCCAAGCTGGAGGAGGCCGAGGCGGAAGTCTATGACAAGACACTGGCCCTGCCCATTGAGGAGTTGGATCTGACCGTCCGTGCGCTCAACTGTTTGAAGAAGTCAAACATCCAGACAATCGGTGAGCTGGTGGCGCATACAGAGAAGGATCTGTTGGGAATTGGTAATTTCGGCGAACGTTCGCTGGAGCAAGTTATCGAGAAGCTGGCCAAGTTTGGGCTTTCGTTGGCGCAACCCGATCAGGATGAGCAGGACGAATAGCGGGTGGTGACCCGCGGAAGCACTCTCTACGAGGTTAACATAATGCGACATCGCAAAGCTGGGAAACAACTGGGAAGACCGAGTGATCAGCGCAAGGCTCTACTACGGGGAGTGGTTGATGCCTTGCTGCGTCACAATCGCATAAAGACTACAGTAGTAAAGGCCAAACAGGCTGCCCCGATAGCCGAAAAGATTATTACCAAGGCCAAGCGTGGTGATCTGGCGGCTCGCCGCCAGGTGTTGCGATTGATCAACGATCAGGATTTGGTCGATTACCTGTTCACGCAAATCGCGCCGCGCTACACTGAGCGCCCCGGTGGCTATACGCGTATCATTCGTGCCGGCCAGCGCCGCGGGGATCAAGCCGAAATGGCTATCCTTGAACTGGTCGAATAAGTATAGTTTCGTCACGCTTCCGAGTCCGGCTTGATGACAGCGATGCGTAAGCTGATGCTGACCGTCCAGTATGATGGCAGTGACTATGCCGGATTTCAGATTCAGCCTAACGCGAAGACGATCCAAGGCGAGCTGCAGCAGGCATTGGTGGCGGTGCTTGGGCATCCGGTCACCATTCGGGGGGCCAGTCGCACTGACGCTGGAGTTCATGCCCTGGGCCAGGTCGTGACCTTTGAAAGTCCCAGCCCTATCCCAGTCAGCAACTTGGCCAGGGCGGTGGACGAGCGGCTACCGGTCGCGGTCGGTGTGGTGGAGGCGCGGGAAGTGGAATTGGAGTTTGATGCGCGCTATGACGCCCGGCGCAAGCTGTACTGTTACCAGATTCTTAATCGGCGGACCAGCTCGCCATTCATAGGGCGCTACGCCTGGCATATCGCCGAACCACTGGATGTCAGGGCGATGGGACAGGCGGCGCGGACACTGTTGGGTCGGCATGACTTTAGCGCTTTTTGCGCCGCGGGCGGTTCGGTAACAGATATGGTGCGTCTTATTGACCGGCTTGAGGTCAGTCAAGACGATGAGATGGTGAGGGTCTATGTGCAGGCCGATGGCTTTTTGTATAAGATGGTACGTATTATCGCAGGAACGTTGGTGGAAGTCGGGCGGGGACGCTGGGAGCCGTTAGCAGTGGCTGAGATTCTAGCCAGCCGAGATCGTGCGCGGGCGGGTCCGACGGCGCCGGGCTGTGGACTGTGGTTGGTAAAGGTGAGTTACTAGCAGATGTGACCGGTTGGTACAGCCCGTTAGTGTTGGCTTTCTCGCGCGAGTGATTGAGCGACGAAAGGGCAGTGTAATATGGGCAACTTGAAGACTAACTCAATGAAACAAGATGAAGTGCAACAAGACTGGTGGGTCATCAGTGCTGCTGGGCAGCGGCTAGGCCGACTGGCCTCTCGTGTTGCTCGTATTCTTATGGGCAAGCACAAGCCGGAATATACTCGGCATGTTGACACTGGCGACTTCGTGATTATCACAGATGCCGAGAAGATAGTTCTTACCGGTAATAAGCTGGCGAACAAGAAATATTACCGCCACTCGAGCTTTCCGGGCGGCTTGAAGGTAGAGACGGCTGAGCAGCTCATGGGACGCTCCCCGGAGGAAATAGTACGGCGGGCAATACTGGGCATGCTGCCCCACAACCCGCTGGGGCGTAAGATGGGCCGGAAGCTGAAAGTCTATGTTGGTCCTGACCATCCCCACCAGGCTCAGCAGCCTCAGCCGCTGGAGTTGGCAGAAATTTGACACTGAATTCCATTTTCCGTTATGGGCTCAAGGAGGCAGGCAAGATTGGCCGAAGCACAAGCTGATTATGGTACAGGCAAGCGTAAAGATGCTGTTGCCAAGGTGTGGCTGCAGCCAGGCAGTGGCACGATCATTGTTAACGGCAGGCCGGCGGAGGAGTATTTGCATCGCTACTCCCTGATCCAGATGGTTCAGGAGCCTTTTCGGGTCACTGATACCGTTGGGCAGTACGATGTGGAGGCCAAGGTTCTCGGTGGCGGCATTGTGGGCCAGGCTGGTGCACTGCGCCACGGGATTGCCAAGGCTCTGGTAAAGGAGAACGAGGAGTTTCGTACTGTCCTCAGCCAGGAGGGCCTGCTGACCCGTGATGCCCGCGTCAAGGAGCGCAAGCATGCCGGATTTCGCAAAGCGCGTCGCGCCAAGCAGTTCTCCAAACGCTAAGCTTGGGACTGCCACGAGTGTGGTACTGTCTGTGGGATCATCGCCACAGGATGACAGCACGCAGTACACTGGTGGAACCGCCGAGACGAACTCGGCGGCTTTCTGCGCCTTGATGCGAACGGTTACAGCGCGATCTGAGCGAAGGAGTGATGGGCTGTGGCCTGGCTTTCTGATTGCCCAATTGGGCGTTTAGTGTTGGTAGTTTGTGTGCTGGCAGGTATGAGCACTGCGCAGGCCGACCAACGCGACCAACGATATGGCAACCTGGTAAGCTGGCTCACCTCGTCTGATGAATGCAAAGCACAAATTGATGAAGCCACCGGCTTGGTGATAGATCAGGTGGGCCGCCCCACCGTGGCGACGGAGAGCCCGGGTTATGTTCTGGCAGCCTGTGAGAGCGACACCAACATTGAACAAGCCCAGCAGGTGCTCAGAGCGATTCTGGCTGCCCAGGATACTCAGCCGGGCTCGGCCAGGCGAGGAGAGTTCCCTTGGTTCGCTGGCCAGGGGCAGACTCCCAGCCTGCAGGCTACTTATTTTGCCAGCCCGGTACTCGCTCAGATTTACCAGAAGCTCGCGCCGGAGCTGCAAGAGGAACTGTACAGCGGGCTGGGGCTGGCACTTGCGGCAGTCAGAGATAAGCCGGCTCCTTCGGAAGACGAGGTCACCGGTTTGCTGCGTGTAGCCAGCTTGGCGATGCTGGGCCGCGCGCTGGGCGCTGACCAGCAGATCGCAGAAAGCCTGAAACAGGTCGCAAGTTGGTGGGCGAAGACGCAAGACGCTTGACAAGGGTCTCGGAGATGGACACAGCCCCGCCTCAGACAGCTACCGACTGGCGGCCCTGAAATGGATCTGGCAGGCCGCTGATGCTCAGATGCACAGCCAGCAGCTTCAGGATGCGCTGATGCTAATGTATTACGACCTGGCCGGTCGTGTCCAGCCCGAATCGGGTGCGTTGGCTGGAGCTGCACTATACGCCAGGCCGGCAGACTGTTTGTATGGCGGGGAGTACAGCCCGTACCTTATCTATGTTGATTTAGGTGGGCCGGCGCCTTCTCACGTGACGCAGTTTGCTATGTTCTTTGTTGCTCCCGACTACGTGCCTCCTGCTGGCCTGCTGGCAGGGGTGCGCCGGCAATTGCCGTTTCAACTATCAACTGAGGCGCGGGAGGGAGCATATATCGTCCGCACGGACACATATATGCACGACCGCTTTAGCCTGGGCACTATGACTGGCCAGCCCAGCGCGACAAGTATACCTCTGTTGGTTACTCTGGCCGGATTGCCGGAACTGCCGACCGCATACTTTTTCGCTGAACCGCGGCCCAGCTATGTCACCAGTATGCAGGTCAAGAATGTGGGTATGGTCACGGTTGACTTTGACTTAATTGGGCGTGGCAACCGCCTGACCGCCTGGCTGCGCGGAGTGCTGGGCCCGCGTGCGCAGATAGACCGAGTGATTGTGAGCCGCGAGGAATGGAACGGACTGCCGACTGCAATACCGGCGATGGGCACGATCGCAATTCAGAGGGCCGGGTGCTATGTGGGAATACGGGTTCTGCGAGCCGGGCCGGTAGAGGGTAAAGATGTTACCTCGGGGCCTAAGCCGGCAGTTCTGGAGTGGACTGGTCCGGGCGATGACGCCGAACTGCAGTTGACAGTCTATGCCCGCAAGCGTACCTATCGGCTGCGCCAACCACTAAACAATCTCCGGGCCGGAGTAGTGGTGAAAGTAGTGCCGGCCAGCAGCTTCGAATCGTTGGCGGCCTTTGCTGCTGACTTTGCCCGCGCCCGGCTCCGGCAGAGCATTGAGCATGCCAAGGAACTGGTGACTGAGCCTACTGATCCATTCAAGGCTGTCCTGACTGAACACAAGCCCAAAAGTAAGTCTGAGCTTGAGTACAAGCATATGCTGCTGCACACGATAAGTTATCAGGACAATGAGACTTCCCTGGCAGATTGGTGAGCGAGTGCTGCCCTGGCGAGCCCAGGATCTGGATGAATTCTTGACAATAACCCCCTAACGGGCTATACTTAGCTATGCATCTTGGAGGCAAACGAGGGGACATACCGAACTCAGTCCAGCGGGGGCTTCATTGCTCTAAGTGCTGGGTAGGACGTGAGTGTGCGGACAGTATTGCAGTGAGCGCAAACGTGATTGCCAACACCAGCAGGGGCTCTTCGGGTGAGATGCCACTGCTGGTGTTACTACCTGCAGTGTGCAGTATATCTTTTGATCATCTTATGCCTGCGTGGGAAGATGCCCACGCAGGTTAGTTGATAGCTGGAGTTGACATGATATGGCTGTACCGAAGAGAAGGACCTCCAGGTCACGGCGCAACAAGCGGCGCACTCACCAGGGATTGAGCATGCCGGAATTGGTGAAATGCTCCAACTGTGGGGCAATGATCCTTCCCCACAATGCCTGCCACAAGTGTGGCTACTACCAGGGTGAGAAAGTGGATCACACCGTCGAACTGGAAGAGGAGCGTCACTAAGCGGGCTGTATAGTGAATGGCTGGGAGAGCTTATGGTTATTGCTGTTGACACTATGGGTGGAGATTTCGCACCGCAGGCAATAGTCAAAGGTGCTCTACGGGGCGCGAAGCAGCTACCGGTGCAAATTGCTCTGGTGGGCCGGTCGGAGGAAATCGAAAAACACTTGCCCGATTCGGCTCAACGGCCCTCTAACCTCCGAATTGTGGCGGCTAGCGACGTCATTGCAATGGACGCCGAACCAACTGGGGCACTGCGGCGACCGGAAAGTTCTCTGTTTGTGGCTGTTGATATGGTGCGGAATCAAGAGGCGCAGGCCGTGGTCTCGGCTGGCAATTCCGGGGCGTTGCTGGCTTTGGCTCATGCGCGGGTGGGTGTCATTGAGGGCCTGCGTCGTGCGGGTATTGCTGCGCCTGTGATATCACGACGTGGTCCGGGAATAATTATTGATGCCGGGGCCAATGCTGACTGCCAACCGATTCATCTGGCCCAGTTTGGGCTGATGGGCAGTATCTATGCAGAGTACGCCTTGGACATCCGGGAACCCAGAGTTGGTTTACTCAGCATCGGCTCAGAGCCATCAAAGGGCAACAGCCTCACGCGCAAGGCGTTTGACATGCTCACCGCGATGCCCATCAATTTTGTCGGCAACATCGAAGCTGACGGCATCTTCAATGGCCAGGTCGATGTCACAGTGGCTGACGGCTTTGCAGGAAATGTGGCTCTCAAGACTGCCGAAGCGATGGCCCATTTCGTGATGGACGATTTGGACAACTGTTTGCGTGATGCCTTGAACGGTAAGCTCGCCGAGTTTCTGATGACCAGCAAGTTGGGTAGCCTGCACCGGCGCTACGATTACGCCAGCTACGGCGGCGCTCTACTGTTGGGAGTCCGGGGTATTGTCGTTGTCAGTCATGGTCGGTCCGACAGTCGAGCAATCGCCAGTGCGATTGAGGTGGCCCAGCGCGCTGTAGAAGGTGGAGTTGTCAAGCACCTTGAGCAGGCCTGTCAACAACTGGCGGTCAACGCAAACTGAATGCGGATCTCCGGTTGCGGTTTTCAATCTTCCTGCCTAAGAGAGAGATAGAGTATGTCTTTGCGTGGTGCAACAATCTGCGGGGTAGGCTCGTATCTACCAGAGACTGTTCTGACCAATGCTGACTGGGAGCGCATGGTTGACACCACTGACGAATGGATCATCCGGCATACCGGCATAAGCGAGCGGCATCTGGCAGCCGATGACCAAGCCTCCTCGGACCTGGCTATCCGAGCTGCCCAGCGTGCTCTTGATGACGCCGGCGTTAGTCCGGAACAGATCGGGCTAATTGTACTGGCTACCGTCACTCCTGACCATTTTTTCCCGGCCACTGCCTGCCTTGTCCAGAACGCAATTGGAGCAAAAAATGCCGGCGCTATGGATATAAGCAGTGGTTGTACTGGCTTTATTTACGCTATGGCCGCTGGCGCTAACTTTGTGCGTAGTGGCGATTATGACTATGTGCTGTTGATCAGCGCTGAGGTGCTCACCCGGATTGCCGATTGGAAGGACCGCGCTACGTGTGTGCTGTTTGGCGATGGGGCAGGGGCGGCAGTAATGGGGCCCTGTGGACGCGGCGAGGGGCTGTTATCGTTTGCGCTTAGCTCGCACGGCGAGTATGGCGATTTGTTGATTTTGCCGGCAGGTGGTTCACGGCTGCGCATTGCGTCCGAACAGATTGCCCAAAGCCAAGACTGTCTCCAGATGGAAGGTCCTGAGATATTTAAGCTGGCAGTGCGGGGCATTCCCAGAATCGCGCGGGAGGCTTTAGACAAGGCTGGTCTGGGGCCGGCAGATGTCTCGGCGGTGATTATGCATCAGGCCAACCGGCGGATACTCGATGCGGCGGCAGCCCGCCTGGAAATAGACCCCGACAGGGTAGTCAGCACCGTGGATAAGTATGGCAATACTTCGGCGGCGTCAGTGCCGATGTGTTTGGATGACACGTACCGCAGAGGCAAGCTGTCGCCGGGTGATGTTGTGCTGTTCGTGGGATTTGGCGCCGGCTTTACCCTGGGGGCTGCCGTGGTTCGTTGGACGTTGCCGCGCTTTACTCCAGCATAGATAGTATACGCTGTGACTAACCACGTCCGGGAGGAACGAGATGGACTTCTCATTCACTGAAGAGCAGCAGGAGATCTTCGCAGCAGTCAGAGAAATCTGTGATGAGGAGCTCAAGCCTAGAGCCAAGGAAGTTGATGAGCGAGGGGAGTATCCCTGGGAAAATATAAAGATGCTGGCCGAGCTGGATCTGTTCGGGGTGCCAGTGCCGGCAGAATATGGCGGGCTGGGCCTCGGAATCCTGGACTGGGCGGTCATTGGCGAGTTGCTTTCGGCAGCTTGCACCACAACCGGTGCGGTGTATGGCGCTCATTTGCTGGCAGAGTATCCTATTATGGAGTTTGGCAGCGAAGAGCAGAAGGAGAAGTACCTGCGGCCACTGGCTAGTGGAGAGAAGATCGGTGCCTTTGGTTTGACTGAGCCGGGGGCGGGTTCCGATGCCGCCAGTGTCCGCACCCGCGCCGAGCTGGATGGTGACTACTACGTCCTGAACGGAACCAAGGTGTTCATTACCAACGGTGGTGAGGCGGATATATACGTAATCATTGCCAACGTTGCGCCGGAGAAAGGAGCACGGGGGATCACAGCTTTCATCGTGGAAAAGGGCACGGAGGGATTCACTTTTGGCAAGGATGAAGAGAAGATGGCCTATCCCGCCCTGGCTAACCGGGAGCTAATCTTCCAAGATGCCCGTGTGCCCAAGGAGAACGTGCTGGGCCGCGAGCGACGCGGCTTTCGGGTAGCAATGAGCACGCTGGGGGCCGGGCGCATCGGTATGGCCATCGGTGCAGTCGGCCTGGCTCAGGCGGCTTATGATGCAGCGGTTGCCTATGCGCCTACCCGGGAGCAGTTTGGGCAGCCAATTAGCGAGTTCCAGGCAATTCAATTTACGCTGGCGGATATGGCCACCCGTATTGAAGCGGCCCGCTGGCTCACTTATCATGCCGCCTGGCGCAAAGACCAAGGATTGGAGTTTGAAAAAGAGGCGGCTATGGCCAAGGTCTTCGCCTCGGAGACGTGCGTGGAGGTCTGCAACAAGGCTGTGCAGATTCACGGTGGCTACGGGTATACCAAGGACTATCCGGTGGAGCGCTACTACCGCGAGGCTAAGCTATTTGACATCGTAGAGGGCACCTCCGAGATCCAGCGATTGGTCATCGCCAATCGTTTGCTTAAGGAAGCGATGAAGAAGTAGGTTGAGCAAGGGTAGAAAGCGCGGAGGGGGAAGCAATCTGCTCGGACAGGGTGCATCAGAGCCATATGAAGCCGAAGCGAGAAATGATTCGCTGTATGTTCAGCGAGATCGCCCCGCGTTATGATCTGCTGAATCGGCTGTTGACCTTAGGTAGTGACCAGGCATGGCAGCGGCAGGCCTGTGCTCTGATTAAAGCGCCACCGGGGGCGGTAGTGCTTGATGTAGGTGGGGGAACCGGCGATACTGCTCGGGCCTGGCTACAGGAGCATCCCGATACGGGCCGCTTGGTTGTGGCTGACTTTGCGGAGCCAATGCTGCGCATTGCCCGGCGTAAGCTCGCGGACCAAAAGATGGTTTCCCTGGTATGTTGCGATGCACTGGAGTTGCCGGGGTGCGCTGGGTGTTTTGATGTGGTGATGGCCGGCTTTGCGGTACGTAACTTTTCGGACTTGGATGCAGGGCTGCAGGAAATGGCCCGGCTTACCCGGCCTGGTGGCCAGGTGTTGATACTTGAGATGTGTGGGAATCGGGCAGTGTGGCTGGCCGAACTATTTCGGAGATATGGTGTGCCGCTGGTGGGGCGGGTACTTACTGGGCATCGGCATGCATACAATTATCTTGCTGAATCGACCCAGCAGTTTGCGACGCCTGAGCAGCTCAAGATAGCATTGGAGCGGGCAGGGTTTCGCAATATAGCCTGGCGGCATCTAACCTGGCGGATCGCGACGGCGGTGTGGGGTACTAAGCCTTAGACGTGTCCAAATTGCAAGAGTATGGACAGTAAGATATGCATATCATAGTGGCCATAAAACAGGTTCCGGACACCAGCGAGGTCAGTATTGACCCTGAGACCAATACGCTGATCCGCGAGGGCGTCCCCAGTATCATCAATCCCTATGATGAGAATGCTATTGAGGCGGGGCTGCAGCTTAAAGAAGAATATGGCGGGACGGTTACCGCGATTAGTATGGGCCCACCGCAGGCCGAAGAGGCCCTCCGCCAGGCCTTGGCTATGGGCTGTGATGAAGCTATTCTCCTCAGCGATCGGGCCTTTGCCGGCAGCGACACCCTGGCGACCTCTTATGTCCTGGCGCAGGCGATACGGAAGATCGGCAACTACGATCTGGTTATCTGTGGCAAGCAGGCCTTTGATGGCGACACTGCTCAGGTAGGGCCAGGCATTGCTGAGCAGTTGGGTATTCCCCAGGCTACCTACGCAATGGAAGTGAGAGTAGACGGGAAAAAGATACAGGTCAAGCGCTTGCTGGCGGGCAGTTTTGAGACGGTAGAGATGAAGCTGCCCGCTCTAATTACTGCTGACAAGCATATGAATGTCCCCCGCCATGCCGGGCTGCGCGGGGTTATGGCAGCCCGCAAAAAAGAGATACCCACCTGGACACTGGAGGATATCCAAGCTGATCCCAGCAAATGTGGGTTGTCCGGCTCGCCGACCACAGTAGTGGAAATATTCCCGCCGCAGCGTTCGCACAAAACTGAGCGGCTGGAGGGCGAACCCCAACAGGTAGCTCGCTTGCTTATTGAGAAGTTGCGTGACGCGCAAGTGCTGTAAGTAGCCTGCTTAATTCAGCAGATAGAGATACAAAATGGATATCCATATTGACGCGGACAAATGTACTGGCTGTCAGCTTTGTGTGAAGGCTTGCCCCTACAGCGCGATTCGGGTCACCGAGGGGCTGGCGACTATCACTGAAGCATGCACGTTGTGTGGCGGGTGTATGAGCGTCTGCCCGGTTGGTGCTATTATCTGGGAAGCTCCCGCCGTTGAAGAGATAGACACCAGTGGGTACCGGGGCGTGTGGGTAATCGGCGAAGTTAGCGAGGACGGGCTGGCGGGCGTGACCTGGGAGCTGCTGGGCAAGGGCCGCGAGCTGGCTGACGATTTGGAGACCGAACTGAGCCTGGTTGTGTTGGGCGATAAAGTGGGCGAGCTTGCTGAGAAAGCGGCACAGTCTGGACCAGACCGGGTGTTTTATGCTGAGGATGCCGCGCTGGCGCGTTACCGTACCGGTACATATACTGATGTGATTTCCGGCCTGATAAACAAGCACAAGCCTGAGATTGTGCTCATCGGGGCCACTGAGCAGGGCCGGGACCTGGCGCCGCGCATCGCTGCTCGCATTAAAACCGGCCTGACCGCTGACTGTACCGGTCTGGAGATTGACCCTACAGAGCGCCTGTTAGTGCAAACGCGACCAGCCTTTGGCGGCAACATTATGGCACGCATTATCACCCGCAACCACCGCCCGCAGATGGCAACGGTGCGCCCACGGGTTATGCAGCGACTGCAGTCCCCACCGCAACATACTGCTGAAATAGTGGAAGTTCCCGTAAGCTTTGAT
>JALGTJ010000206.1 GCA_029821415.1 Candidatus Zipacnadia bacterium | reverse complement strand
GTGGTGGGCGTCGGTCAATAGTGACGTGCCGATCGAGACGTGGAAAGGATTACTCATCGGCACGGGCGTACCTGTGGCCTTGGGCCTGGAAGACGGGGTTGATTCCGGCGCGAGTGGACGTCGGACACAGACGCACGAGGAGATGCGTGGCATCCTGACTAGTGGATGGTATCGGGGAGCGGATGCAGTCTATTTCTTCAATCTGTTTACCGGCCCGTACCAATACTGGCCTCGCGAGGACTATAACGGGTTGCTAAGAGACGCTGGGTCCTATGCTGCGCTTTGCGCTGCGCCGCGGCGGCATGTACTGACGATAACAAGCCCGTGGGCGGAGGGTGAGCCGGGCAGCGATAGGGCGCTGCCCTACACTGGCACTCACGGAGTGTTTCGGCTGCATATTGGCCCGAAGCCGCTACCACAGCAACGCGCGCACGTCGAGCTGGTGGTGCCGGCTCACAATGAGCCACTGGATGTACGCGTCAATGACATTCCCTGTCCCTGGCTGGAATTAACCACACCCAAGCATATTGAGGCTGCGGGATGGAAAGCACCGCAGCCACAGCGCCAGGTGTACGAAATCCCCTCGGAAGCCCTCAGCGACGGCTACAACCTGATCGAAGTGAGCGCTAAGGAGGACGTTAAGATCACGTGGGTAGAGATCTCAGTGCAATGAGTTTGGTGCCCGACACGACAATGCTGCTGTCGCTATCTGTCCGAGAAGGAGCAGAAAAATGCGGGACGTAATCCAATCACCGGGATTTGTGCGAAGCGTGTTCAAATTCAGTAGACTTTCAGTAGACTGATCTTACTTGTGGTGCTGGTTCTGCCAGTGCTTTTTCTGGGCACAGTCGCCTTCGCGGATAATCTGCTCACTAATGCTGACTTCAAACAGAGCAAGCCGGGCGATCCAGATTTCGGGTGGACGTTGGACCTGGCTAAGGGGCAGAAAAGCGAGTGTACTGTAGTTGAAGGCCACCGACCAGGCACTACCGCTCTCCGCCTGTACAATGACGAGTTGGGGGCTTCGTATGTCAGCCAGGAGATTAAGGTCCAGCCCTGGCGGTGGTATGTTGCGGAGGTTTGGGTCAATAGTGAGGGTATGGCTGCCTTTGATTTCGCCCCCTGCATCAGTCTTGAGGGTGGACGGGTGGTCAACGGCGGGCGCTTTCATAATGACACTTTTGAGTGGCCCAAGAAAGGCTGGCGTTGTGTCCACGTAATCGCCCACTCCGCTGATCAGGACCACATCACGCTGAAGATGGGAGGCGGGGGAATTTCTGGCGGAGGTGGTGGATGGAGCGGTGAGTTGCTCTTTTCCGAGCCGGTGGTTCGCGAATGTAGCATCGTAGAGGCGGCGAGTTATTACCCATCGGTCTCCAACCGACATCCCTCTCTGTTTGGTCTGCGCCCTAATGCCGAACGCGGGGACGAGTGGGGATATGTCTTCCAGCGTGGCGACGTCTGCCGCGTTGCGCCCGGGTTCCCCAATCCTCTCTACATCATCGGTCGGATGAATGAGCAGGCACCGGAGGCCCGAGTTTCTCTGGCACTGCCCCCGGGTGTGCGCTTCCGAATGTGCCAGGACAGAAAAATCACTGCGACTGTCTCGGAGATGCCCAACGGCTTTCAGCGCGTTGAGCTGCCGCCGCGCGCCAACGCGCTGGTAGTCGATACCACGCTCAAACCCGGCGAGGAGGCAGTAGGATACGTCCAGTTTGAGTGGAAGGGTGGATTCCAGTGTCCAGTGCCGGTGCATTTTAAGGGAATTGCCTTGCCTCAGGTGGTCCCACCTAAGCGGACTATGGTCACCCTGGGCATTGCTGGCGCTACAGTCTACCAGTGGAACGACGACAAGGCGGCAATGGTTCGTGCTTTCAGGCGTTTCGGATTCAACCACCTGGAAATCTGGGGTGGGGACCCCCGCGGACTGCACCGGGATGGAATGTATGGAGCTACCGCCTTTGGCGGGGGCTTCTATGGTGATCCCGAAAAATATCCTGAGGCTGTCGCGATCACGATAGATGGGAAGCCCTCCCGCGAAGGCCTGATATCGCCATCATATCGGGGCCCGGCACTCCAACCGTTCATTGACCGTGTCAAACACTACGCCACGATGTCGTCGGCCTTAACGCTGGACGACGAGGTCTACGGCTGTTCCGCCACCAGCCCCACCATCGGTTTCCATCCCCGTACCATTGAACGCTGGAACCAATGGGTGGCCGAGCACGAGCCGGACCTGGCAGGTGTGGATCCTCATGTCTTTGCCCGACAACCTCACAAGTACCGCAAACACTATGACGCCTGGCTGCGGTTCCGTTGCGATTTGGTTGCGGAAAGGTACGCTATCCTGCGAGATGTCTTTCATCAGGCTGTTGCGGAAAGTGGCGTAAAAACCACAGAGCGGACAATGCTGGGCGCATACATTGGCGGCGGACCATTGGTGGGGTTGCACTCAAACAAAGCATTGGCCCCCGCACTGGACTACGTGGCCAACATGGTCTATGACGACGCAGCCGGCGTGCGCAAAGAAGTGGCGCGCCTCGCACCCCTTACGGGCAAAAAACTGGTCATCGCGATTTCTCCTGGGTATCAGATGAGTCCACCCGGAGATGCGCGGTCCGCGGTATTAGAAGCCGTTATGGGCGGGGCTCAGGGTGTTATTGCCTGGGGCTACTATATGGGAGCGACCGCTGGTCATCTGGCCGATATCGCCGACGCCGTTAAGATGTTCGGCCCGGTGGAAGAGATCATTCTGGACGGCGTAATCCAGCACGGATACACCTGCGACCGGGCTTCGGTAAACCTGCTGGCCCGCAAGCACGGCAACGCCACCGTACTACTGGTTTCCGACTATTCTGTCTCGCCAGGGCGAGTGCTCGTATCGGTACCGGGCGATAAGCCGCTTAGCGTCATTGATCTCTACACCCGCCAGAAGGTCGCACAATTGACGAGACAGCGTCGAGGATTCCACGTTGAACTGAAGCGCGACTTCACCGCGCGATTGTATTACTTACGAGCTGAAGAGGTAGGATAGGGCGGATTTAGGAAAGGACTGCGGACATGAAAACACTGTGGACGGTAGTTGCTGTAATCGCATTGGGAGTAGGGGAGTTGTGGGCTGCACCGGGGTTTGTGGATGTCACTGCTCAGGTTGGCCTGGGAGCTGGCGGCTGTGCGTCGTGGGCTGACTACGACAGTGACGGCTGGGTGGATGTGTGTATCGGCCAGACCCTGTTCCACAACGAGAGGGGCAAGAGATTTACACCTGCCGGAGAGTATGGGGGTATTTGGGGTGACTGCGATAACGACGGCGACCTCGATCTGTTTAGTTGGAATGGGACCGGGAATCTATGGCGCAACAACGGCGACGGAACGTTTACCAATGCTACCGCAGGCTTACCACCTCTGCCCACGGTCGTGTCGCTGGGTGCCTGCTGGGCGGACCTGAACGGTGATAGCTTTCTGGATTTATACGTCGGGGGCTACGAAGTGTGGGGAAAGGTAGCTGCGTATCCCGACACCATTTACCTGAACCGGGGAGACGGGACGTTTGTAGAGCACTGGCGGACACCAGCAGATCAACTCCAGCAGGCACGAGGCATCACCGC
>JALGTJ010000205.1 GCA_029821415.1 Candidatus Zipacnadia bacterium | reverse complement strand
AGCTTCGCATGGGCGGAGGCTGACCAGGCCGCGGAGACATGACCAGGCGCCAGAGCATTCTACCTGGCGCCTGGTCTTTCTACTGATACCGATACTACCTCTGACATACCCCCCGAAACAAGCTCTGGCCACTATAAGCAGAAAGCCCCTTCCGGCGAAGAAACTGGCACGCCGATTTCGGACTACGTTATGTTAGCTGTATTCTCCAGTCGTCACGAAGAGGACAGAGCGATGCGCCGCAGTTTCTTTACTGTGTCTCGTTAGCCACCGCAATGCCGCATAGTACCGTGGGGGCCTTGGCCGCCGCCGATGGCCTGAGCGTGACTGTTAGGTCCCCTCTCACACTAATCCCCTTGAACTCCTTGACAACTATCTGATTCGATCGGCCAGCTTCCCGGACGATGTCGAAGTCCTTCAATACCCACTGCCCTTCCAGCGCAACGTCAAAGACCCGCTCGCCAGGCCCGAGCTTCTCAGGCTCAACGAAGTACAGAGCAACGGTGTACCGACGAGCTTTCTCGGCCTCTTTGTCCAGCGTGAGGATCACCGAAGCCAGCCCCTGGGCGCCGGAGGCGGCGACCCACTTCAAACCGTCACCTTGAATGCGCGAGGAATGCTGCCGGAACCACTCAGGCTTTTCAGGAGTGATTTGAATGGGAATATCGGGCGATGGCCCCCCGACACTGGGGTAATCCAGCCACAGTGTACCGTCCGGCGCACGGCGGTCGCCCGGGGCACCGAGGTTGACGCCTAAACGGCTCACCGGTTCGCCAGTCAAACTGAAGGGGTTAAAGGTCCATATTTCCACTTCAGGCATGTGGACGAACGCCAGAGATGTTTGGTTCTGATAGCTGCAGGTACAGGTCCGGGTGTAGTCCGGAGCATTCAGAACACCGTTGGCCACTATCAGATTAGATGTGCAACCCGACTTGAAGCCGCCCAGACTACCCGTTCCAGCATCGCCTATCAGGTCATAATAGCCCGCCGCTGCAGACCGGAACGTAATCAGATGCTCACTGCCGACCACCGTGTTGCAGCCATAATTGCGCCCGAATTGCCAGGGAATCTCCAGACCCGTAATCGGATTCTTGCGCATCAACTGCTCACCGGTGAGCAGGCTGAAGGCGTTACCGAGGGCGCCAAGCGAGATAGTCTGAGTGATAACGGTATCACCGTGTAACAAACACGGACCGAAGTATTTGTGAGGTTTGTCCCACAATACCTGGCCATCCTTGCCTCGGTAAGCAATCATTCTATCGCCTGGCTCATCCGGGAGCATGTCGCGCGAGGGCCGGCCCGCCTGAAGCAGGATGTCGTACTCTTCAGAGTATCCCAGCCAAGTACCAAACACGTCTTTCGTTGTCTGCCACAGCACTTTGCCAGTACGCGCCTCCAGACACGTGAGCGTGGCGGTCCCCGCCGGCGTCTCTCCCCTGCGTTTCATGCGCTCCACCACAGGGTCAGGCAGCCTGTCAATGCAGAATACTTTTCCTGCACCAATTGCAATTGCGTTATGCCGAAACGCCAGATTGGAATCAAAGACCCAGAGGACTTTGCCAGTATGGCGATTCATAGCCACTATCTGTTTGCTCGAGGTACCATCCCAATTGTCAGAATTACCTATGCGGCCTTTGCCATCGAACATCATTGGAGACACACCAGCTATCAACAAATCCTCCCAGACGGCCAGGTGTCCCCAGGTTGGCCTCTCTTCAGCACCAGGTTCCGTTGGCAACCGAAACTCGGAAATCTGCTTGCCCGTCGCTGGATCTAATAGCAGGCAACTCTCCCCGTAAGCCACGTAGATAGCGTCAGAGGATGAAACATAGTTGCTACCGACGGAATTTGCCCCCGGCTGATGAGCAGTGCTGTCATAGGCTGCACCGATTCCTGGCAGTTGCACCTCCCACAATACACGGCCGGTGTAAACATCCATAGCCCGCATCGTGTTGGGCCCTTCAATGATCAGACGGCCATCAACCACCTGTTCCGAAGGACCATGTCCATGACGGGGAAGTATGGTCATATTAGATGAACCGCCGAACCAAAGCAGTCCCAGAGGTGCCTTCACCAGTTTGTCTCTTGAGACGCAGGTATTAGCAGCATCTGCGTATTGGTGTGTCCAGTTTGCCGAGCCGGGCAATGCCCCGACGCGCCTCAATAGCGTCAAGTCGCCGACCTGTCTGACCTCGGCGTTATCCAGCCCCGCCTCAGCAACCCATCTGGCAAAGTCATTCTGTCTGGCTGCGGGGACGGGCAGACAGGCCACCCCACCATAGGGACGCAGCGGATAGAAGATCTTCTCGACAAAGGTCTGCCCGGCATCAAATCTCGCCGCCGCCAAGTCCTCCGAAACGATGAGGCTGGCAAGATAAGGCGGAAAGGGGAAGGAAAGAGGGTCACCAACATGGGCGGCAACCCGTTCGCCATACAAACCTGCTGCGTCCAGGCTCGTGCGCAGTGCTTCGATCTTGTCCCTATTGGGATCGACAACAATAATATGCAGATCGGATTGGCGGGCCAATTCTTCCACCAAACGGGCATTGCCCACGCCCCATACCAGACAATAGCCCTCAGTCACGCCCGTCTTCCCAATAATATACCTGGCTCTTCTGGTCCATTCATCACGAGGCTGGGCAGACTTTCGGCGCTTTGTTGTATATATTGCTGGCTCAGTGGCCTGCGGCCCGAAACAGACCCTCCAAAGTAACGACAAACAGCTTGTCATCCGCGGCAAGCATCGTCCCCGGTGTGCCCGTGACTTCAGCTTGCCACGATATTTGCGCTTGGCCGCCCGACTGTGGCAGGTCAACAGCCATCACAAGGTTGTCTTTACTGGCATACAAACGGGACCCCGCCTTCAGCCAGACTCTGTCGGCACTAACCGAAGAGCTCCATTTGACACTGCCATCTCTCACCTCGTGCGCGGTGACGAGGTCTTGAGCTACGCCGTAGACTGCTTGGTCGGTTGTAACGGCACACGACGCTTCGGGCATCTCAATGGGGGCATGGCCATCGCGGGGGCCGTAGGGATCAACATTGGCCTCCGGGCCAATGGCTGTCAGGCGATTGCCTGTGGCCAAGTCGTAGGCGTACCCGCAGTTGAAAAAGTAATCATTCGTCGCCGCAACCCGAAAGTTCCCAAGCCAATGGTTTTCCGCCAGACGGTAGTACAAGAATTTCCCAGTACGACGGTCAAAGCACGCCGGCACCGATCGACCGCCGGGGACCAACAGCTTATCTCCTGCCACTACCAGATAGCCTTGCGGCGCCACCCCAGCAAAGGCTGGACTATCGTGTGGCTGGTTGATATACATAGCACCAGTACCACTATTCTCCCAGACAACTTGTCCAGTCTCGGCGTCCAGGCAGTAAACGAACACGCCCATAAAGGGCCAAATCCCCGCCGCAAAATATACCTTCCCGTCGGCCACCGCCGGAGCACCACGCGCCGGCCACATAGAAATCAGCCGCTTGTTGCCCAATACCTTCCGTTCCGATGGCCCCCCGCGGAATCTCCAGAGGAGTTCGCCATCTGCTGCCCGCAAACAGTATAGATAACCGTCGTCTGAAACGAAATAGACCTTGTCCTGCCAGACCGAAGGAGCAAAGCGTACCGGGCCATCGGCGTAGAAGCTCCACTTGGCCACGCCGCTATCGGTATCCAGCGCAAACACACTGTCACTGCGTGGCGAGTTGACAAAGATCGTCTTGCCCTTCACAACTGGTTCATAGCAGATATCAAAGCGCATCCGCGGCTCATCCGGCCAAGCAGGCTGCATGGGAGGATATTCCCAGACCCACTGAAGATGCAGATTAGCAGCTAACTGTTGTGGGGTCGCTGCACTGCGATGAACATCGTGCCCCCACATAGGCCAGTCCGCGCTAAATGATTGGCCCGAACTTCCTCTTGTTGTTACGGCACAAGCAACCAATAAGGCAATTAGCAGGAGAATCTGGCAAATGGTCGAAAGCAACCCATTGGCACGCATATGTACCCACTCTCTGTTATCTTTATCTAATGCGCTATGTGAGCGCAGCAATACTGGTCCGACCGGCGCAGCGTGACTAAGTCAGTCATCTTACCCCGAGGGCCTATTCTCTCTCAGGGAGCCAGAATTGCCTCCTTTTTCACGGCTCCAGGCCAGGGCTCCATGGGAGTGGGGCCGGGGAGCACGGCCTTGGCCGCCAGACGGAAGGTTCTTACTTCCTGTGCTTTGCCCTGGAGGTCGTACTTCAGGAGCGTTGCCTCTTCGGAACCCCGAGGATAACCATGGCGGAACTGGTGGTCGTGGCCGTGCAGGTAGGCGATTACTTGATGCTTGTCAAAGAGCTTCTGTAACCACGGTGCCTTTCCCTCATTCTCGGGGTTGTAGTTCCACAAGTTGTAGTGCCCAATAACGAAGCGGTTGGGAGTAGCCGGGTCCCCCAGCTCTTGGTCCACCCATTGCACAAAGTCTGGGTTAGAGCCATCCATGAAGTAGGGAGCACATGTGTTGAGACCGACAAACTTGAAATTCCCATAGCGCATGCTCCAGTGCTCGGGGCCGAAGTATTTCTGGTAGTGATGCGAGGTTACCATAGGGATGTCGTGGTTACCAGGTATAGGATAGAATGGAGCCCGCAACTTCGCGCAGATTACCGCAATACGCTCGGCGTCGGCTGGCACACCAGCGTCAGTCAGATCACCAGCAAAAAGTACAAAGGCCGGCTGTGGCTGTAGATTATTAATGACCTCCACTGCTTTCGCGCTATTGGCCCACATTTCCTCAGAGGTCGGTTGGGTGTCCGAAATCTGAACGAAACGGAACAGAGGCTGCTCGGCAAAAGCGACCGAAAGCACAGCAATCATCAACAGTGTGGCCAGAACTATCCGAAGAGATGTGCGGGAGGATATCATTTGTCATACCTCCAATCTGTTATTTGCCAACGAATGTGCTTCAACACAAGACTATTTCGTATTCCGTGGCTAAGAGAGATCATTTGCCGAAGATCGGCCGGTGCGGACTCTCACTTTGCCATTGTCCATAAAGAGCATACGCTGCGCGTACTGGTCAACCAGCGGGTCATGGGCTACGACCACAACAGTGCCACCCTCGTGGTGGAACTCTGCCAGATAGCTCATAACCTGCTGGGCACTATCCGGGTCCAGGTTCCCGGTCGGTTCGTCAGCGAGAATAATATCAGGATCGTTGAGCAGCGCTCGGGCCAAGGCGACCCGCTGGCGCTCTCCGGTGCTCAACTGGGCCGGCCGATGGTCCAGGCGATGCGCAAGCTGTAGGCGAGTGAGAAGCTCTATCGCCTCCTTGCGGCCCTTGCCTGGCCGAGCCAGAGTGGGAACGAGTACGTTTTCCAGGCTGCTGAGGTATGGCACAAGGTAGAACATCTGGAAGACAAAGCCGATTGTCTCCGCGCGCAGCCGGGCCCGCTGGCGCGGAGAGATCTTGTAAACGTCCTGGCCCCTCACCGATACGCGCCCCTCGGTGGGCCGAATCATACCCCCAATAGTCAGAAGCAGCGTGCTCTTACCCGAGCCGCTGGGTCCTCTTACTGCCACAAACTCGCCGGGAGCCACGGAGAGAGTCACGTCATCCAGAGCGCGGACCTCACCGCTATCGGTCTGGTATACCTTGCTAACATTAACCAGTTCGATCATTCTCTACTCTTCTCTCAGTATTTCGGCCGGGTCTTGCAGAATGCCGCGAAGGGTAGGCAAGCAACTGACCAGTACACATAGTGCTGGGGCTCCCAAAAACGCCCACATGAGTAGTGACAACATAGGTGCCATCCTCGTAGCAGTCACAGGAAACATCTGCGGCCCGAAGTATAGGGCTATCCAGGTGCCCAGTGCGAAACCAGCGGCTGCCCCAATCCAACCCACCAACACTGCTTTGCCCAGAAACAACGCGCCGATGGGGGCTAAACTCAGGCCCGTAGCGCGGAAGATCCCGATCTCTCCCCGTCGCTCACGCACGTTGGCCAAAGTCAATAGGGCAACCCACAAGCCAGCAGCCAGTAACACCGCCAGAATCACGAAGAGCGCATGGTTCTGTACCATCCTATTGGTCCTGGTGCGCGCCGCAGCGATAGGCGCGATCTGGATAACCTTAGTATCAGGAAGTACCCCGGCGACATCATTACGGATTGTGGCCAGCGACATGCCCCAACCACCGATGGCCTGAATCTCATTGATGCGGCCGGGCTTGTCCAGGAGCGCCTGCACCTCATGCAGGTGAGCATAGATGCGAATATCGTCCTGGCTCCCCGTTTCGTCAAGACATCGCTGCACTAATAGCTGCTTATCGCCAAAAACTATACTGTCACCGGCCTTAATGTTCAGGTCTCGCGCTAATTCGAAGCCCACGTATGCCACACCGGTAGGGATGGCCAATTCCATATCCCTACCTGAACTCTCAGCCCGGTCGCCTATGGTAACCGCAGGCAGGACCCCCGTGAGCAGAACCTTCTTGCCACGCCACTGTATCTTCTTCTGAAGTCGCGCCACCGGGTCTCGCACACTCGTTTTGATAGAAGCGGCCAAGCGAAACAGGTACTCTTCAGGCATCTCCTCCCTGGCAAAATCTTCACTCCAGAATTGGAGCATGTCTGTGTTCTTAGCCACAATCAGGAGGTTAAACCCTAATTTGTGCATCACGTGTCTGTGTTCTTAGCCACAATCAGGAGGTTAAACCCTAATTTGTGCATCACGTACGTAGTTTCGCGTTGCAAAGCACCAGCAACAGTGAGGATAGCCACTGACAATGCCACAGCCCCAACCACGCCGCCTACTTCGGCCCAAAAGTTGAGTTTTCGGTGCTGTATTTCGCGCACTATTAACCTTATAAGAGACATATATCTTGTCTGCCTTCTTGACTAAACAAATGCTGCTGCGAGCCGGCACGCATGGTATGGTATGGTTCACTGACGTTTGCTGGAGCTATCTC
>JALGTJ010000204.1 GCA_029821415.1 Candidatus Zipacnadia bacterium | reverse complement strand
TTGGTCTTTATGCCCTCCTGTGAGAGCCGGGCAATTGCTTTGATACCTTCTTTGATGACAGGAACCTTGACGACAATATTTGGGGCCCAGGAAGATACTTCATGGGCCTCTTCAATTATGCCGTCAGCTTCAGTGCTAATGACCTCGGCGCTGACCGGGCCCGGGCAGATGTCGCATATCTCCTCGACGACCTCGCGAAAGGGCCGACCGCTGGCTGCCACATGGCTCGGATTGGTGGTTACGCCATCAATAATCCCCCAGGAATAGGCAGTGCGAATCTGATCAACATCGGCAGTATCCAGAAATATCTTCACAGCATAAGACCTCCTTGATTAAGGTGATGTGAACCGAATGGGCCACTGTCTGGCAAGCAGGCTGTGATACTCCAGTGTTGGGGTTACACCACGAGCGTACGAAGTCACCTGGCGGCTGACGCATCATAGCTTCCGTATTTCCTCCAGGCATTGAGAGCAAAGCGGGCGCGTTCTTCATCAATGCCCAGCGCTTCATAAGGCTCATAACCGTACCCTATTATCCCTCCTTGGGGTGTGCCCCACTTCTGAATAAGCTCTTTTGCCTGCGCTTCTATTTCCGCTTGCGAACCCGTGATGAGAGTTTTCTGGATGTCTATTATGGGGCAAAAAGCGATCCTGCCCTGGTAACGGGCTGAAATGTCATCTATTCCGACCAGCAGAGGTTGCTCGAGATTGATGACGTCTAAACCTATGTCAATGAACTCCTCTATGAAATCATTGATCTTGCCGTCGCTGTGGAGCCACACGTGCATTCCGCCTCGGTGAGCAGCATCAATGATCTTCTTGTAATGGGGCTTGAAAAACCTGCGGAATTGGCCAATAGAAACGAAAGTGCTGGATTGCGTTCCCCAGTCATCGCCTATCCAAATGCCATGGATTCTTCCTGCAAAATCGTGCAGATTGGTGATAACTCGTACCGCGAACTGTGAGATTATCGTCAGCAACTCGGTAAGCTGGTGGGGATTGTCGTACATGTCTATGAATAGGTTGCCCATCCCACCTCTTATTTGCCAGGCTTGCTCGAACAACGTGAACCAGCAGCTTTGAATGTATTTGTCGGTGTGTCGTTGTAGTGTAGACTCGATGTTTTCATACCGTCGGGGATCATCGGGATCGGGAAAAGGGTACTTGCCAAGCAGGGAATAGTCGGCCAGTGAGGCCCTGGCAATATATCCGATATCTACGAAATGTGAAGCTCCAGGATTCAGATTCCAAATAGCTCCCCATTCGTCTACCCATTCTGTCAGATGCTTCTCTCTGGCTTCCTGTTGGCTGATTGGTGCTAACGTCCTGTAGCCTGAGCCGGCAATGTCACTGTGACCAAGTCTATCGAAGAACAACGGAACCCTATCAGGGCATGCAAATTCGATAGCTCGCCGTACTCTTTCGTAGGATGTCATCGTTTCAGCCTCTGGCGCCCGCGTCACTGCCAAGCCAATCGTTGAGTCCACGTTGCCGGCCTAACCGAGCTTAAACGTAATGGTCTTCCACTCAGTCATCTCGTCTATGGCATACTTGATGCCCTCGCGGCCTATGCCACTATTCTTCATCCCGCCGTAGGGCTGGAAGTCTGCGCGCCACCAGCAGGTTTCATTGATATTCACCCCGCCCTGGTCCACCTCATCAGCGAAGCGGAAGGCCGTCGCGATATCCTGGGTGTAGATTCCCGTCTGCAGGCCGTAGGGGGTGGCATTGGTGAGCTTGATCGCCTCGTCAATGTCTTCAATTGGGTAGATCACAACAAGCGGAGCAAAGGCCTCCTGGCAGGTGACCTTTTCACCCCACGGTACATCAACCAGCACGGTCGGCTGGAAGAGTGTGCCCTCACGAGTGGCTCCACAAAGTGCTTTGCCGCCCGCCTGTAGCGCCTCCTGAACCCACTGTTCAGCACGCTGGGCCGCCTGCTCGGAAATCATAGGGCCAACGTCGGTGGACTCGTCCAGCGGATCACCGACCTTCAACTCTTGTGCCAGTGGCACGTATTCGTCGAGGAATTGCTGGTAGATTGGTTTATGAACCAGGATTTTTTGTACCGATATGCAGACCTGTCCAGCCACGCCAAAGGCGCCCGTGATCAGGCGGGGCAGCGCCGAGTGCCAGTCAGCGTCGGCCATCACGGTCACCGACGAGCTGGAGCCCAGCTCCAGGTGGAGGCGTTTGATGCCGACCTGCTGGGATAGCTTACGGCCCACCTCGGCACTGCCGGTGAAGGTCACGACGCGGACGCGCTCGTCGGTGACCATTGGCTCGGCTTCAGCACCACTGGCGGTGACGACGTTGCAGGCTCCGGGTGGAAAGCCAGCTTCGGTGATGGCCTCGGCCATCTTGAGCGCTGCCAGAGGGGTCTGACTGGCAGGTTTTAGCACCACGCTGTTCCCGGCGGCGAGGGCGGGTCCGACTTTGTGCGCGCTCAGGGCCACGGGAAAGTTGAAGGGACTGATGGCACTGACGATGCCACAGGGCACTCGCTTGCAAAAGCCCTGGCGGTCTTCGCCACCTACTGCGGCGTCAAAGGGAATGACCTCGCCAGCGATGTGCCGGGCTGCATCAGCGCAATGGTCGAAAATGGCCGGCGGGCGGCTGGCTTCACCTCGCCCCTCGTTGATAGTCTTGCCGACCTCGCGGGCCAACAACTGGGCGATCTCCTCCTGATAGTCGGCCAGCAGTTCAGAGGTGCGGCGCAGCAGCGCCGAGCGCTGATGAGCAGGCATTTTGGCCATCTCCTGCGCGGCGTCTGGCTTTGGAAACCCATTCTCCACCAATTAACATATCCATAATTGGCTATACCTCCTGGCGGTGTTACGTCTCTCGTCGTGGCGAGGGGAAATTGGCATAGTAGTTGGCTGGCTTTCCGCTGAGGACAGCCATCACGTCGGCTGCCACTGCCTCTACCACAGCGTTCTGCGCTTCGGTGGTGAACGCAGCTATGTGGGGAGTTAATACAGTGTTGTCCAGGCGGTGCAGCGGGCTGTCGGGTGCGGGTGGTTCGTTCTCGCGCACGTCCAAGGCAGCCCCAGCTATCTGTCCAGCTTCCAGCGCAAAGCACAGCTCCTCCTCGTTTACAACCGGCCCACGGCTGGTGTTGACAAGCACTGCAGTGTTCTTCATCTGGTCAAGGGCATGACGGTCCAACAAGTGATAAGTCTGGTCAGTAAGCGGGACATGGATGGTGATTACATCTGCCCGGGTCAGCAACGCGTCAAATTTCGTCAATTCACAGCCCAGTTGCTTTATTACCGGACTGTCCGTGGATAGATAAGGGTCATAGCCCACAAGCTCCATACCCAGAGCTTTGCCGTAAGCCGCCACCAAGCGGCCGATGTGCCCCAGGCCTATGATACCGAGAGTTTTGCCGGCCAGTTGGGTGCCGGTATGCTCGTGCCGCAGCCACTGCCCAGCACGTACGGAGCTATCTGCCGCGGGGATACGGCGCACCAGGGCGAGCATCAGCCCCAGCGTGTGTTCTGCTACGGAGGTAGCGTTTTGTACCGGCGCGTAGCAGACCACGATGCCGAGCTTGGTGGCCGCTGCGACGTCTATGTTATCCAAGCCCGCTCCACCGCGGCCAACCACGAGTAGCTCCCTGCCCGCCTGAAGCAGTTCGGCCGTTACCGGCGTACGATTGCGTACAATCAGAGCCCGAGCACCGCTGATTAAGTCAGCCAGTTCGTCTGGGCGCTGCCAGAGACTGGAATCTTGGTAGACGTTGAAGTATTGGGCAAGCCGTTCAGTGCCCGGACCGGTCAGGTCCTCGGGTATCACTATTTCCGGCTGGCTGCTGTTGTTCCCTGGCACTCTCTATGTCTCCGGATGCGACGGGTTCATTTGCGAGAAAAATAGAAGGGATACGAATGCTTGACAATCGCCTGTCGGCTGGGTGAGAAATAGTCAAACCGACATAGAGAATACGCCAGCAGAGTCTCCAACAGGGAGTAGTTCCATTCCGGATGGGACCACATCTGAGGGACGCCAATATTACCGTTGATTTGCTGCCCAATGTAGATGAAAGAGATCACTGTCGGCGCCCGGAGCACTGTCATCTCCACATTTGCGTCGGCTGGCGGCCAGCATGCAACTACCAGATCAGGCGCAAGCTCATTGATTGCCTGCTGCGCGCTGAGAGGTATTACCTCCTTACCAACGCCTGTTGGGTCGGTGGCTGTGATAGCAAGGCCCTTTGATCGCAATGCTGCTGATAACAAACCAGCTCCCGCGGCCACCTCCACGCAAGTCTCTGGCCCAATTTGCTGAATCACCCGGGCCAGCTCAGTCACAAATTCGGCAGTTACGTAGTGAAATATATCTTGCTGCTGACAGTACTCCAGCCAGGAGCCTGGCTGACCAGACTGACTGGTAGTTTGCTCGTCGAGTTGGCACAGCAGCGCTCGGGCTTGCTGGTATGTGAGCAGCTCCGGGCCGTGGCGCTCGGCCGTCTGCTCAGATGCTGGGACCGATGCGGTGAATGGCAAAGGCATTGTATTCCTTGATAATCTCAGCGGTGGTCATCTTGCCGGAGGCGGTGGCCAGGACCTCGTCATAAATGCGTTGCCCCGCCTCGGCAATGCTGGTGCCTTCAAATATGTCAGCGACGGAAACGTCGGTAGTATCCCGCATCTTTTCATAGGATATCGGATTGCCGGTGACGCGGAGCGTAATCATCAGAGGATGGTTGATGGTATGGCCGCCACCAGTGGAGAATACCAAGATCTGGGCGCCGCCGGCTGCTATTCCGGTGATCGATTCGCCGCCGTGCCCAGGGCTGTTCATTACGTATAAGCCTGGCTCCTCCCCAGGGCGGTCTGCATATTCCAGGACATCAACGACCTGGGCAGTACCGCTCTTCTTTATGGCTCCGAGTGACTTCTCCTCAATGGAGCTGAGCCCGCCGACGATATTGTCACCAGTAGGTTGCGAGCCGCGGATATCGGCACCAGCGTCAATGGCCTCCTGCTCTATTTGCTTGATAGCTGCGGCCAGCTTGTCAGCCACTTGTTGGTTCTTACAACGGGCCAGCATCACATCTTCGGCCCCTATCATCTCCATAGTCTCGGCCATTATGGTCCGGCCGCCCTGGTTAATGATTAGATCCGAGCAGTAGCCGGTAGCAGGATTGTGCGCCAGCCCCGAGGTGGCATCGGAGGTCCCGCAGTTTATGCCGAACAACAGCTTGCTGACCGGCACCTCTTCGCGGCGCTGGGTGGAGATGTCGCGAAGTATACGCATTCCCGCGTGCAGGGCCTTGTCCAGAGCATTGATTAGCCCGCCTTCGCGGCGAATGTTGACTACCTCAACGGGCTTGCCCGTCTTGGCGATTTCTTCGGCTATCTCGTCGGCGGTGCAGCCCTCCTCCTTGAAGTGGTCAACCACCACTACGCCGCCGGCATTGGGGTTGCAGCCGTGGCCTACCAGTGTCTTGAAGGTGAGAGCCAGGTCGGGTTTGACCTGACAGCGTCCCAGAGGATGGACGATGGGAATGGTGTTTACGAGCATATCCGCGACCCGCTCGCACAGCGTATTAGCATACAGCGTGCCGGATAGCATCAGCAGATAGTTGCGAATACC
>JALGTJ010000006.1:432-15084 GCA_029821415.1 Candidatus Zipacnadia bacterium | reverse complement strand
GCGGTTAGCACCTCACCCAGCTCTTCTTTGGCCTGACACACCGCCTCTACGTAGCGCATACTCGAGCAAGACATAATGGGTTTGCCGGCCTCGTAGTAAGCGATGAATTGCCGCAGGTCATTGAGATTATCAGTAAGAGGTTTATCAATGAAGATGGGAATACCTGCGTCAATGAACGGTGCTGCCATCCGTAGGTGGTTTTCGCCATCGTCACGCGCTAATATCACAGCATCTACCGCTCCGATAAGATCAGTCATATTGTCCACGATATTCTCAATCTTCGCTGCTCCTGCGACATCCTCCGAAATCTCGCGGTCCTGGGTCCATATATGGGTAATCTTAGCACCTTCAATGCCCATATTATCCGGGCCTATCACACTGAGATACTCCGGGATTACCGAAAAGGGACACTTAGCCATCTTCGGTGGGTCATAGCCGTTGAAGATGGCAGACCACGAATAGGGATGGCCGTTCCCTGGGCTAAGTCCGATTATACCGAGTTTCAGCATATCTATTCTCCTTGTGGCTGGCGTAATAGTCTACTCCCGCAGCAGATTACTGTTCGCTGCCGGGACAATTTATCCTTCTTTCCCTTCGCTACACAAAATGAGTGATGCGGGCGGAGGGCCACACTAATATAGAGGCCGGTCTCCCAGGGTCTGGCGTATCTCGGCAACTGACTGATCGGCCGCAGCGACAATAGCAGCGATCTCTTTGCCTAGTCCAGGTTGCGGGCCGGTAATCATCTGTGCGTAAGCCTGAGCCCAGCGCTTGTGCAGTCTCCAGTACTCATACTGGACTGGTAATTGTCCAGGAGCAGGTGTGATCCCCGGATCGCGGAATGGAGCCATCAAGTCCGCCACCGCTGCGTTATCCGGATACATAGCCGGCTCAACTGATCCCATAAGCTGCCCCACTGCGGCTAATTGTTTATGCCACTGCGCGTAGGGCTGGAGATTTTTCATAACTGCCGCCAGATTGGTGGCGGCGCGCTGGGCGTTGGCACGGGCAGCGACCAAATTGCCGCTCTCCAAACTGTCACGCGCTGCACTGCGGAGCTTTTCAACTGTGGTGAGGTTGCCGTGATAGCGCCGCGCAATGGACAGATCGGGCTGCTGGACGCGTAGCATCTCCTCAATGCGCTTAGTCCGAATAGCCTGCCGATCCGCTGCAAATGCGGCCGCAGAGCCGACCAGATAGACTCGACCCGCTCCTGGAGCCAACGGAGCAACTGTAAGTTGGCCCACGTCAGGAGATGCAAGGTGCAACCCAAACAGGTCATAGATAGCAATGCCTTCGCCTTGCCACTCAGCCGGCAGCGTCAGCGTGGCCTGCTGGCTGCTGGTGACGTTCTTATTCACAGGGATTAGGTAATGGACGTTACGGTCGGGGTCTGTCAACGTGCCCACAAAAACATCCTTGTTATCAGAGGAGACCTGTGCATCAAAGTCAACAATGGCATTTAGCAGGCAGTGACCGACCGGGATGAGTTGCTCGGCAAGTCGGCTTGCCTCCACGAATAGGTCACGGGGGTTGCCCCATTGGTCAACCATCATATAGTATCTGTTATAGATGTAGCTGTAGTAAATGATCCCTCGGGCTCCCCCGGCCAAGGAGGCATAGGTCATCAGGCGCAATTGCTCCGGCGTCGGACGGATATAGCTTGTTGGGGCGCGCCACGGCGCGGTGCCAAACGATTGCATCACTATCCAGTGGCGTTTGTTGTTGGTAAGCCGTGCGATTTCGCGGCACCAAGTATACATTCCGGCTGCCGGCCCCAGCCCGGAGTCCGGCAGCTCGCTCGGTGGGTGCTCCTGCAGCGGGTAGCGGTCGGTGCAAATAGGTAACAGATACGGATTCCAGACTTTCACATCAAATAGGCCCCAGAAAACAACCACCGAAGTCCGCGTCGGGTCGAGATCTTCCAATATTTTCTTAGTGGCGACCGTTTGCCAAAGTTTGTCCACCTTTGGCTCATCGCCGAGATCATACCCTAACACGGCTGGGCTATTGCCATAGGCCTTTATCAGTGGCTCAGCCCACTGCCGAGTGGCCTCGGCGCCCTGCTCGCGGAAAATTGTGTTAGCCCTGCGCATGCGCAGACAAACCTTCATCCCGGTAGCCTCCGCAGCCTGGATTAAAGGAAAGATAACCTTTTCGGCCGGTGTCCATTTGCCACTGTGCAGTTGCGCCGCGCCGGCGAGCAGAAGGTTCAGATGATTGCGGGATAAGTTCCCCAAGACGTGCTCCGGGCTCATCGGGTTGTAGTCAGCCGAGTATACGCCGAAGGGGAAGAACTCGCGCAGCCGCTGCGGCTCCGGAGGGGTATAATCCTTCATCAGCTCAATCCATTCATCCTCGCGTACTTGTTCCTCAGCGTTGAATGGCCGTAACTGCAGCCAGTCTATATGAACCGCCACTGGCTTGGCCGCCTGCAACCAGATGGTCAAGCTGACCAACCGGCGGGGCGTCCACTCCTTCGGCAGCGAGCTATCAGGTCCCAAACGACGGCTGGTCACCTGCCATTCTCCGTTGGTAACTGGCAGATAAAAGTACGGCATCTTCGTGGAGCCATCGGCAAACCCATAGGTGGGCATCACCAGAACGCGTGCATCTTCCGGGCATTGATAGCGCAGTTCCAGCATCGGCAGCTCAGTCAACGGCAGGTCCAGGTCGCGCCACGCGATACCGACATAATCGCCTGCGCCCTTAGCCGACTCTTCGTCAAAAATCCCTCCTAGCTTCAGAACTCCGTTATGGATACCCCAATCCAGGCGGTTGTTGTCGGTGACACCCGTGGACCGAACCACATACTGAGGCCCAATCGCCCCGCCCAGCGTCCCGTCATCAAAGTCTACCCGCCAGAGCTGAGCCGCTTTCTGAGCATGTCCGCCAACGGATGTGAATGCGAGCAGTATAATGGTCGCTACTAACTCTGTAATCCTCATAAGAGTTGCTTCCTTGGTTCAGCTTGGCACCTGCGCACTGCCCATCGGGGTCAGCACTCTGTCACTGCCACAGGTAACGAATCATCTGCGGACTCGACCAGCCGTAAAAACTCTTAAAAGCGCCGGTGCTCTGGTCAGTAAACAAGCCTACCTGGCCCGCCGCATAGGTGGAGTCGCGTGCTCCCACATATATCGGGTCGGGGCCGCACTTGACTGCGCCCTGGAGCAAATCTCCGGTAACCTTTACCTGCATGGGCGCCCACGAGCCGCGCGGGATATAGGGTAGCCATATGGCCCGCAGGACCGTGAGTTGCCCGTTGTCTACCCGGGCCAGCGCCGCCATGGCATGTTCTCCATCGGCAACAGTCTGGCGGGGCAAGAGCACTGGGTTAGCTTTCTCAGCTTCGGGAAACCAGCGCCGATAGGCTGCGGTGCCGGGCAAAATCACTGCGAAGACATAGTAGGAGTTCCCGTCGGGCTGGATGCGAAACGCCAGACCATCGGCTCCATCAAGACGCACCTCCGCGCGCAGGTGCAGGTCCTGCAGGTCGGTATCGCCTCTGCTGAGCAAAGCCAGTGCTGTGCTGGAGTCGGTCTGCTCCATAACTCCGCTGGTTCGGTAGGAGAAGCGGTACTGCCGGATGCTAGAATCATACCAGTACGGATACGGTGAGTCGCCGGTCAGACGGTGAGTGACGCAGAGCAGGCGATTGGGACCGATATTTATCATTTTGCCGTAGTAGGAGGGTATTCTCTGCGGGAGGGGATGCCAGGATTTTCCCTCATCGGTGCTATACCAATGGCCGTCAAGGTTCCAATGCCAGATTATCCCGTCGCTACTGCGAGTCAGCTCCGGCATCCCTGTGTTCGGCATCGGGGTCCAAGTAGGCGGGGTGGCTGTATACTGCCCGGGTCCTATACGCGTCAGGTAGGTCTGGCATGGCGGGCCCGGATCAGTGCGGATCATGGCAAGAATTCGGCCATCATCCAGTTCAACCAAGTCGTTTTCCGCAGTACATGTCTTTATGATTTCTTCATCAGCACCCTCCGGGTAGATCAACTGATCAGGCGACCACGTCTTACCGTTGTCAACAGATTCCCTGATGCCTATCAGATATTTTCCCTCGGGTTCTGAGCCTGTTATTGTAGTCACAATACGACCGTCGCGGCAGCGAAGGTTGGCCATGCCGTGGTCTACCAAAGTGCCGTCCTCTGCCCACACCGGCCTACGACAATGATTGATGTTTACAACAGGAAACTTCTGCGAGTCGAGGGTTACCTTCTCCCAGGTGTCCCCGTTGTCAGGCGTGACGAGAAACACATCTTCTATCTTGGTGGCGGATACCGCATTCTCCGGTCCTATCCGCAGATTGCTCCGCTTAGCCCAAGCCACCCATTCTTCCCAGGGCCGTCGGCCGTACGTGGTTCTATAGCTGGGCTCTAACCCCGGATCTCCAGTGATCTGCACAAAGCCGATCTCGATGGAGCCGTCTTTTAGTTTGACCGGTCCTCTGACCCATGCCACGTGCCCAGGCTCTTCAGGACTGAAGTAGATATCGCGCTGGTCTATATCGTAGGCCTCAATTGCGTCCTCGGTCTTCTCCCAGGTTCCTCTCATAGTCTGCCAGCGGGCCAAGGGCGCGTCCTGAAAGAAATCGCTGACGGCCGGCGCCTGCTGGTCCTTTGCAGGCGCTGCATTGCTGGTCGTGACAACCAACTCCTGCTCGCACCAATCAATAGGTTCTCCCCAGGACGCGGCCTCGTCGTTCATCCGAGCCAGGCGCTGGGCAGAGCTGTCCTTGAACAGATCAAGCTCAGCATCTATGATACCGAAGCCCCCGGTGGTGCCCCCCAGATTGTCCTTGAATACGAACTTGAAGTGGTTTGCCCCAGGCCGCAAGTAGCTCATATCAATCGCTACTGCGCCACCGTGCTCCCCTTCGCCGAGAATAGACTGCGGCCAGGCGACTGGACCGTGGTTGTTAACAAACATATCCGCCTCCTCGGCGGCATCAATGTCATCAACGCGGAGCAGCAGGATTGCCTGCTTATAGGCCGATATATCTGCCGGCAACTTCAACGTAAGCTCCCCGCTGCTGCCCACGGCAGCTCCCCAAAGATCCACCAACATGGTCTGCGAGCCAGGCCTAATGCGCACCACCGAGCCGCTCTCCGCTGCGCTGAAGTTTGCTTCAACTGCCAACATCGCCACGGCAGACAGCACCAGACAGGTGAGATTACGAAAGCTATTGGTCATAGTCTAAACACCCCTTCAAGCGACACGATTGTTACAACTGTACGGATGCTAAGCCAACAGTGGAGCCTGTGAACTGCGGCACCGCCCAAAAGGCCGGCGCCTGTGGCTACTCCCACATAAAATCAGGGAATCTGTCACGCATCCGCTGCCGCATAATCTGCATTGTTTCATCGGGCCAACCGAGGTACGGAGGTCGGGTGCGCTGATGTCCGACCAGAAAGCCGCACAGTACTCCGCGGCCTTTGTCAGCAACTGGATCCATCATTCCGAGGCCAAACTCCTCGATCATTGAATCGATAAAATTCTCGACTTCCATACAGCTCTGAAAAACGTCTTCGGCATCCTCCCAGTTCCCCTGGTCGGCCAGATTGAAGATCTGCATTGTACGTCGCGGCCAGGCGAATATCCAGGCGCTATAGCAGCCCTGTATACCGAACCTCATTCCCTTCAGCAGATTCGCTTCCCCGAGGAAATGAGCCAGTTGAGGCGTGACTGCAACAGTTTCCGCCAGCCGCTGGAGGTCCAGCTCCGGGCTCCCTGACCACTTTATGCCGATCAGATTCGGAGCGACATCTATGATCTGCCGGTACTGCTCGGCATACATATACCACTTGGTACGCGAGTTATTGTAGGAAATAAGTGGCAGATCAGGAACCGCCTGGGAGATATCATGCCAGAACTGGACAATCTCCTGCTCGGTGAGTTTCATCCACGAGGGCAGCGCCACTTGACCGCCGTCCGCGCCGGCGGCCTGAGCATATTTCAGTTTGTCAATTATTTCTCGCGTGGCCAGGCCATTGCAGCCGACCTGCGTGGGAATCCCGCTGGGACTGACTTCCTCCACCATAATGTCAACGACCCAGCAGAATTCCTCGTCGTTGACCGCGTAGAACTCGCCGGTGCTGCCGAAGACGTAGATACCGTGCGGCCTGATCTCCACCAGACGGCGCAGGTTTTCTCGGAAGGCACCTTCGTCCAGTTCGTAGTTCTCATCCCACGATAGAGTAATACCGGCCCATATCCCGCGCAATGTCTGTTTGGTCAGTTTTTCAGCCAATTGGAGACACCTCCGGTTAGAGTCTGTCGGTGAATAATCTTTCAGCATTTTTCCATAGAATGGCTTCTTTCGCGGCCTGGTCTATCTCGGCATACTGAATACGTGCCTTCTGCATCGGGCTGAAGTAACAGGGGGAGTCAGTGCCAAATAGAATACGGTCTGCCCCTATCTCATTCACGGCATATTCTATAAGCCCGCTGAACACCGAACTGCTGCTTGAGGTATCAGTGTAGACGTTTCCGGCAGCCGCCTGCTTGATCGCCTCGGTTTGCAGGACGAAGGTTTGGTTTAGCTCGTCGTGGCCCAAATGAGCCAGGATTAGCCTCGCCTTGGGGATTGCGTTCATAAATGGAATGAACTCTTGCGGCCAGCATCCTGGATTGCCGCTGTGGCTCAGGACTACCGCCTGGTGCTCGACTGCGAATTCAAAAACTGCCTGGCCATATTCGCTGATTTCGTATTGATGCTCGCGGGGATGAATCTTGATGCCGATACACTTAGGATGCGCCAGCAACTCCGCTACATCTTCAAAGGAGTGGGGGAGAGTGGGATTAAGTACCGCGTAGAAGCGAAGGCTATCGTACTCCTCAGCAGCCGCTCGGGCCGTAGCGTTGCCCGGAGTAGGGTCGGGATATTCCGGCATTAACACATCCATGGCCGAAATAAAGCTCAGGCGAATGCCGCCTATTTCGGCGCGGCGTGCCACGACCTCCGGCCCACCGCTGAGTGCATTGTTCTTTACGCTACTTTCTCGGCGCCACTGCCCAATGTGCGCGTGGACATCAATCGCGTTCGTTATCTGGAGACTTGGAGAAACACTCATTGCAATCGCTTCCTTACTAATTACCAGTCGGTCCGTCGGTGTCTACGTATTTCTGGCAATGCAGCAATGTCAGAATATGACATGTTCTTCGGGAGGCTGCTCTTCCTGGCCTGCCAGCCGCGCGCTCTGGGCAGGAAATGGCTCTTGCACAATGGCGGGCTTTCCCGAGCCAGTTGTTCCAACCGACCAGCTATGCAGGATCGGGCTTTGTCCCTTATCGGTAGTTGTCAGTTCAGCTTTTAGGACGATTTCGGGAGCATCCAATCCGCTTAGCTCAGCTCCACTTGCTATATTCGCACCCAACAATTCACCTTGCGGATTGACAATGCTAAAGCGGATCTGGGTGCCCGGGGGTTCGGTGACCTGGGCTGCGAAAGTCGCCCACTGGGTACCGGTTGGCTTGGCTATCGGGCGGGAGGCAATTGTGCCTCGGTCAACATAGAACCGGGAGTAGCTTGTGTATATCTGCTCGGGCAGAAGAGGCGAACCGTGAATAACCACCTCGTCAATCACCCCATCAAACGGGCGGCTCTGCAGGTCATTGTCCATACCGATGACCAGGTTATCGGCACTTTCGTTCTTCTTGTGGTACTCCTGGAACATCAACGGCCCGCCAGCAATCTCCATATCATTCTGCGCAATCGCCTCCAGATAGGAAGTCGGATAGTAGTCGCTGCCGCCGTGAACTGGCCGCATATTGGATACGTCTCGGCCGTTGACGAAGAAGGTGATTCGCGAGTAGTTGGCCCGCATCCCGAAGACAGCGGCTATGTGGTACCAGCGGTTGCTCTCCAGCGGCTGCTTCAGGTCGGCGGTAGCCGCACCCAGGCCGATTTCCAACACGGGTCTGCCCTCACGCAATACCAGGGAGTAGGCAGGAGGCTTGGAAAGAATGGTTTGCTCTTTGGTCGCGTCACGCGTATTTATCCACGCTTCCACAGTAAAGTAGCGCGGTAAGCGCATAGTGGCGTCGTCGTAGACCATTACATAGCTGTCCTGCCCATTAAAGTCCAAAGCATTACCGAAACGGCCCACAACCCGTTGGGCATTGTGGATCTCCCCGAAATTACTTCCCACGGAGTCCTGAGCAAAATCACCATCAAGTTCGTCGAACTTCCAGTAGCCCACCGTACCCGGGGTAATTGGCGATCCAATTTGCTTCAGCATTACGCCTTTAAAAGCATCATCAAAGTAGCGCGCGTCAATAAATGTGCCGTAGATGCCGCGCTGTTCGGCAGTGCGCGGACTGGAGATGTAATCTACGCCGATCCAAATGTTACCCTCGGCCCGCGCGATATCGGTATAGTGGGAGTCCCAGACATTGTGATACTCGCGGGGACTGTGCAGAATCGTTTGGCGGTGAGCTACATCCCAACTCTCGCCGTTATCCTTGCTAACAACAGCGAAGGTCCGACCGATCCAGCGCTGTCCATAGGTAAAGATGATACGTCCGTCAGGCATAGTATGCAGGCGAGGCCGAGTAGGAATCGGCCCCGTATAGACATTGGACTCCCGCCACTGCGTCCAGGTCTTGCCGTAATCATAACTTTTAGCAGTGGCATAGTAATGGGTGTGCTGCTGTTGGCGCATCATACAGACCAGTTCACCCGGGTTTTTAGTCTCGGTGACGGTCCACTCGTCGGAGGTCGGTCCCAGTTCGGGGTGAGCGCGTATCTCGCCCCATACCAGTTTACCATCTACGAACCGACTGGTCAGCGTTGCCCGAACCGACGTATAAGGTCCGCCGCTGGCTCCGCTCAGCCACAACATCTCGCCGTTGGACATCTCCACCGCCGGCATATAACCCTGATCCGATACTTGCTGCCAGGATTGACCGTTGTCGGTCGAACGCATAATTGCGCTCTGCCACTGCCCTTTGCCCTCGCCCGCTACTTTGAGCATGCGCAGGTTTATGAAGATGCTTCCGTCGCTAGTCTGCATTGGATACTGAGGGCTGATACCCCATTGATTCTGTTGCATAATCACCTGGGCGGGCTGCCAGCTTCGGCCCCCGTCGGTAGAACGGCTGACCACTGCTCGAGCCTCCAGGTTTTTCATCCCGTGCTCAGCACCCTCACGGTAGAAGCAGAGCAAATCGCCGTTGTGTAGCCGAATTATGGCGGGAAACCATCCGTAACCGATGGTTGCACCGGTGGTGGAGTCTTTATAGTCTTCGGGCGTAGCGCGATTGATCCGTACGTCGGGGCGCGTAACAATCCGAGGAAACTCACGCCGCTGCACGACATTATCTATCGTCTGTAGCATCTCAATTGTTCGGAAACTGTCTGTGAATTGCATACCAGCATCATCTCCACTTTGGGCAAAGAGGGTGGGTAAGAAAGTGGCGAAACATAGCACTATCAGCATAGTCCCTGCCAGTGTACGCGGTAACATTTGATTGCCTCCTCGGAGCAAGTTTCTCGCTGAGGGCTTGCCAGTGATAGAGTACTGTTAGCCGAGTCAACATTACAGCACTGGCAGCGTTTATGTCAATAGCCGACCAATGTGCAGTTTACGACGATGAACAGGATTGATCATATTGGCTTGGGACGAGTCGCGTTTGCCTGATCGGCGCCCCTGAATAGGGAAGGTGCCTCCAAGCAGAATAGAGAAACTCTATGTACAGCTTTCTGAGGGCCATAAAGGAGGAGTAGGCCATCGCGAAACAGAGGCAGGCGCGCACTTCAGTGATACAAACTGCTCGCAACCGCGATCAGGTACCCATTTTAGTATATCATCGCGTCCACCCCGACGATGATGCGCCCCCCATAGTTGCCGGCGAGTACTGCGGACACGTGCTGCTCAGCAACTTTGTTCGGCAGATGCGCTACCTGGACAAACACGGCTTTTCGGTGATAACCTATCGGGAGCTATATGACTGGCTGCAGGACAAAGCCAGCCTGCCACCCAGGCCTGTGCTGATAGATTTTGATGACAATCGCGGGGTTGTCTATGACTATGCTGCTCCCGTGCTTGCTGAGTATGGATGGCCAGCGACTTGCTTTGTCATCACCGCACTGGCCGACGGGAAGCTGCCGGAAATCCCCCACGAGGGATGGTATAGCGCTATGAACTGGCAACAACTGGCCCAGTTGTGCGAGGCTGGCTGGACTATCGGCGCTCATACCCAAACTCATGCTAATCTGCGTAAACTGGACGAAGCGGGCTATCAGGACCGCATAGAAGCCGAGTTGCGCGGCTGCTGTGAAGATATTGAACGGGAGCTTGGTTGTACGCCGTTTTGCTTTGCCTATCCTCAGGGGCAATGGAATGAAGCGGTAGAAGCGGTGGTGTCTCGGTTTTTTCCCATTGCCCGTCACTGGCACGAGTTCTCTCCGTTTCACTACGTTACTAAGAGCACCAATCCGTTGCGGCTGCCGGCGCACAACATCTCAGAACAACTTTCCTTTGCCGATTTTGTAGCTTTCGTTGAGCAAACTGCCGATATGGTACAGTGAATGATTAACCGTCACATTCACGTCAGCCAAGGTGATAATTGATGATCATTGGTATACCTACTGAGATCAAGCAGGGCGAGAACCGCGTGGCCATAACTCCGGCTGGAGTACACTCCCTGACCAGCGGCGGCCATACGGTGACGGTGCAGAGCGGGGCAGGCCGGGGCAGCGGCATCACTGACCAGGAATATGTCGCAGCGGGGGCCGAACTCGTAGACAGTGCTGCCGAGGTTTGGCAACGGGCGGAATTGATTCTTAAGGTGAAGGAGCCCTTGACAGAGGAGTATCAGTATCTACGGGAGGATCTCTGCTTATTTACCTATCTGCATCTCGCCTCCGCGCCGGATTTGACGCGGGCCTTAATACAGGCCAAGAGCACAGCGCTGGGCTATGAGACAGTCCAGACCGATGAGGGCGAACTCCCCTTGCTTACGCCGATGAGTGAGGTGGCCGGCAAGCTGGCCGTGCAGGTCGGCGGGCACTACCTGGCGCAGCATCAGGGCGGACGGGGTGTGCTGTTGGGGGGAGTGCCAGGGGTGCCTCCGGCGGAGGTAGTGATTATTGGCTGCGGCACAGTGGGATTCAACGCGGCGCAGGTGGCTATGGGAATGGGTGCCCACGTGACTATCTTGGATATCAATCACGATCGGCTCAGACACCTGGCCGAGATTATGCACGGAAGCACCGCTACCGTTTACTCTAACCCATATAACATTGCTCGCTCGGTCGCCTATGCTGATTTACTTATCGGCTCGGTGCTTATCCCTGGGGCACGTGCCCCGAAGATTGTTACTGAAGAGATGGTCAAGAAAATGAAGTCGGGGGCGGTGATTATTGATGTGGCCGTGGACCAGGGTGGCTGCATTGCGACTATTGAGCCGACCTCCCATGCCCAGCCCACATATGTAAAGTACGATGTTGTCCACTACGCAGTGCCCAATATGCCCGCGGCAGTCCCCCGGACCTCCACCTTCGCCCTGACCAATGCGACGCTTCCCTATGTGGGCGCTATTGCCAATCTGGGTCTGGACGCAGCTATGCAGCAATACCCTGAGCTATCACGAGGCCTGAACGTAATCGCAGGCGAGATTGTCCACCCCGCAGTTGCGGAAGCCTATGGCAGGCAATGAGCGACTGGCTCTCGGCTATCACTGTCAGCGATGCATTTTAGCCTGTCGCCGGTGCTGCCAGATTAGCCACGCAGCGGAACCCGTGATAGTCGTTGCATTGTGCGGGAGGGAATTGCAGGCGGCGGGCTGACCGACAATCGTCAGTGTTATGGAAATAGCTACCTCCCCGACAGACTTTCTGCGGCTCGGACCCGGATTCAGGTGGTTGAGCTGGACCGGGTGGATTGGTCCCGGGCGAGCGGCGGTAGTATTTGAAGTCGTACCAGTCGGCACACCACTCCAGCGCGTTGCCGGCCATGTCCAGAGCTCCACACCAACTTGCCCCCTCTGGGAAGCTGCCTACGGGAAAGGTTGCAGCGAGGAAAGCCGTGCCTGGCCCACGGTGATAGGTCCAGCATAGCCAATTGTCATGCCACTCATTGCCCCACGGATAGCGCAAGCTCTTGGGTCCACGGGCCGCGTATTCCCACTGGGCCTCGGTGGGCAGGGCCAGGCCATAGTGTTGAGCATAAGCGCGAGCGCCATACCAAGTAACTTCTACCACTGGATGCTTGGCTCGACCGTCAACAGGTTGGTACCGACCATTCGTAAACACTATCTCGCAGCCAGTGTCCTCCAGATCCAGCAGCATATGGCCCTCGGGGTCCTGATTACTGCCATAATCATTGAGAAAACGGGCAAATTGAGCGTTAGTGACTTCCAACTTCTGCACCCAAAAACCATCAAGCGTGACCTGGTGTGCCGGCGTCTCTTCGGTAACCCGATTAGTCCGGAACAATTTGGTTAATCGGTAGCGCCATTCATCAATTGAACTGCCCATTGTAAAGCTACCACCAGGTACCCAAACCATAGCAGCGCCGTCTGGACCAACAATTTCCTCACCAAGTCGGCTCCCCGGCTGTTGCCAAGGTTTCGCAACTTGTTGCGGCCAAGTCGGATTGACTAGAAGAACGCAGATAATCACTGCTGCCAACGTTGGCAGCAACTGGCGGCAAGGACAATACATACCCATCGTCTCCCGTGGTGGTGTCCGGTAAGCTGCACCGAGTCTATCTCGAATATCATATGCTCTCCGGGCTTCTCTCGCGATATTTGCGCCAATAGCAGGCCTCTATCTGCCGGGGGGAGCAGGTCGGCGCCGTATATGGCTACTTTGTCAAGCAACCAGTCTATCGTATGACAATACTGTGGCACTGTCAATGCGTGAAACAGCGGGCTTAGGTCTTCTGGTCTACCCCGGTAGAAATACTTGACGACCCACGAGGAGGTGATATGTCTCCGGCTGGCGAACAATCCCCCACAGGTCCATAGCTAATCTTGTCAGGGGGTTCCGAAATGAAAAGCGTAAACTATGGCGTCATTGGTCTGGGATTCTTCGGAGAGAAACACTGTGAAGCACTTGCTACACTGCCTCAGGTCAATATCTACGCGCTGTGCACGCGTACCGAGTCGCGCCTGGCCGAGTTGGGCGAGAAATTCGGGGCGGACAAGACTTTCACCGACTACAACGAGATGTTGGCCGATCCTGACCTGGATGCAGTTAGCGTGGTGACGATGTATGACCAGCATAAGGAGCCGGCGATCGCCGCGCTGGAAGCTGGCAAACACGTGCTGTTAGAGAAGCCAATGGCCTCCACGCTGGAGGATTGTCAGGCCATTGTCCAGGCGGCCAAGGCAGCGTCGGGTTTCTTTATGGTTGGGCACATCTGCCGCTTTAATCCTCGGTACGCAGCGGCTAAGGAAGCCATCGCCGAAGGACGTATCGGCAAGATTGTCTCGATGTATGCCCGCCGTAACATTCCCGCCTGGGTCGGCACCGATGTCCTGCCCAAGATCGGCCCAATCATCGGCGACGGGATCCATGATACCGATCTGATGCTGTGGTACAGCCAGGCTAATATCGTCAGCGCCTATGCGCAGACCGTGGAGGTGCGCGGGCTGGCCAATCCCGACCTCGGCTGGACAATGTACCGCTTTGACAACGGCGCAACCGGCGTCCTGGAAAATGTCTGGTTTCTGCCCGACAACACCCCGTTCCAGATTGATGAGCGAATGGAGATTATTGGCACGGAGGGGTCAGTACACATCCACGAGACGCATCCGAACTTCTCGGTCTTAGACGCCGACGGCTGGCACTGCCCCGACACGACCTACTGGCCGACAATCCGCGACGAACTCTGGGGTGCGCTGCCTCGCGAGATCGGCTATTTCGTAAACTGCGTGGCTACTGGCCAGCCGCCGACCGTCATCACGCCAGAGGAGTCTATGGCAGCGGTGCAGGCCTGCCTGGCCGCTGAGGAGTCCGCGGCGAGTGGCGAGATTGTTCGACTGTAGCGATTCAACCAAATGCGACAGCAAATGGCAGCCAAACCCGGCACGCTGCAAGCTCCCGATCAGGTTGTTTGATTGGCCCACTGCATATACTCAAAGACCGCGCCGTCTTGCAGTATGAAGGCTACAGTCAGGCCCTCCATAGCCTCAAAGGGCTCCAGGATAACCTGCTTGCCGGCAATTTCGCGCTGGACGTCATCGGTCTTGAAGGCCATATGGGGCAGCTCGCGCAACGGCCCGGTCACCGGCGAGTCAGGCTCATATCTCAGATACTCAACCCGGTAGGGATGCTTCTCCGGGTCGGTAACCCAGACCTTAGTCTCTTCCACATACACTTCCCCAGGCTGCTTCTCGTCGGTTGGGAGGCCTACGTGATGGAATTCGCGCATAATCAACACGCTCCTATCTTCAAGTACTGAGTGCGGATCAGCCGCCAATGAACATCTCCTGGTGCAAATCCTGGTCTACGTTGATGTTCGCCACCAGATCCCCGCATTCCTTCTGCTTAGGCAGGAATCGCAACAGTCACTGGTGAATAGGCTAACAGGCTCACGCGGGTGGAGAGTAGATATGAAACTCATCGTCCAGATTCCTTGCTACAATGAAGCTGCCACACTACCGGCGACCCTGGCTGACATCCCCCGGCAC
>JALGTJ010000006.1:0-398 GCA_029821415.1 Candidatus Zipacnadia bacterium | reverse complement strand
AACACCGCCCAGGTCGCCCGCCAGCACGGCGCTGACCATATTCTACGTCTTAAATCCAATCGGGGCCTGGCGACGGCGTTCAGCGTCGGGCTGGAAAAGAGCCTGGAGCTGGGCGCGGATATTATTGTCAATACAGACGCCGATAACCAGTACCGGGGCGAGTGCATCCCCGAGCTGATTGCACCGATCCTACGGGAAGAGGCGGACCTCGTGGTCGGCACCCGCCCCATTGAGGCCATTGCCGAGTTCTCCTGGCTCAAGAAAAAGCTACAACGACTGGGCAGTTGGGTGGTGCGCCAGGTCTCGGGCACTGATATCGCCGATGCCACCAGCGGCTTTCGTGCTTACAGTCGTGCGGCAGCTATGCGGCTGAGCGTCGTCTCCGACTTTACCTATAC
>JALGTJ010000005.1 GCA_029821415.1 Candidatus Zipacnadia bacterium | reverse complement strand
TACCTGCTACGCCAGTAGGCGGAGCCAATACAGTGACCAGACCAGCGAGGATTATGAAAGCTGTTGCAGTTAGTCCTTTCATTGCGTGAGTCTCCTGTATATGCCAAAATGAGCGAATGTGTCTTCAGTCCTCGGTAAACCAACTGATGGGCAGAACCCGCCGCTTGTTGATAACATGCTGCTGGGGATCTTCGGGATTGCTGCCGCCGTAGTTGTACTGGATGATCACCGTATCTTTCAGGACCCGGCATTGGGGGTAGCAAGTGCGCACCGACCCCGGTGCCCGATGGTAGCGAACGCGGTCCTCCGGTTGGTTGTAGTGGTGGCCATAGACACCATGGAGCAGGGGGATCGGTGGCGGCTCGACATAGCTTACATCATCCAGAGATTCCAGGTTTTTAAAGTGCTGCCAGGTTACACCATCGTCAAACGACAGCGCCGTACTCAACCGGTGCCGTGAGATGCCCGCCAGGATCTCATTGACCGAGACCTGGTTCCAGATACACAAGATGGCCTTGAGGGCGGGGATGTATTTCAGCTCGCTCGGCGCGCGCGCCGAGGCCAGTGGGGTTGGCACGGGCTGGCGCCATATTGCCCCCACACCGAGCTTAGATGTGTCAAACGTGGCAGTGCCGTGGTGCGAGGGCCAGGGCATCGGGTCGGTAACAGAGATGCTCTTGAACGTCCGGCCGAGGATACTCCGGCCGAACATCATCAAATCGCCGTTGCTCAGTTCCACCACCGTGGGCTCCTCAAAGTTGTAGAAGCCGCCCTTCCCACGAGCCGGCATCATCTCCTCGCCCGGATATTTGCCCTCCAGTACGGTGAAGATGACGTTATAGCTTTTCTGCCAAGTCTGTCCTTCGTCATCAGAGTACAGAGCGAAGCTGTAGCACAACGTCTCTTCGACATCCGGCCCCAAGGGATACTTCGGATTCGGCGACCGCGGCCCGGTCATATACCAGGCTACCGGGACCACGATTCTCCCTGACTGGGTGACTATGCCGCGGTCAGGGGCCGCTCCGTAGGCATGCTCGCCTTCGGGCAACATGTCAATTGGCACTGACCAGGTTCTGCCGCCGTCGTGAGAGACGTGGAACTGGAATTTATACCCCCCCATTGTATAAAAGCCTAAAGCCCCCGACTTCAATTCCATAAGACTACCCAAAGCCCGGCCGGTGACGCTATTGCCTGCTTCATCCTTCATAGCGAATGGTTCGTCCCAGGTCCGGCCTCCGTCAGTGGAATAGGCGCCCTGCGAGCCGGGGCTGAAGGCCATAAACAGTCGCCCATCGCGCAGTTGAATTACGTCGGCAACATCTACCTTGTCAAACAGCTCTTGCACGCTGGCAAACGGCTGCTGGGCGAGTGGTGAACTCACGGTTTCCTCCTCCTGGGCAAAGGTCAAACCGACGGTCAACACGCAGCTTGCTACTACCAAGCCGACGCAGAGGTTCTTGACGTTCATAGCAATGGTCTCCTTGCTTGCCATGCACCTACGCTGGGCTTACTGTGACCTCGGTGTGAAAACGAGATCGGCTCCCCACCTCTCGCAACTGCTTAAGCTCCAACTTGCCCTCCAGACGGATATCCTCGGACGACGCGCCTATCATCACTGTGAACTCTCCCGGCTCTACGACCAGATTCATATCTCGGTCATGATATGAAAGCAGCTCGACGGGCAGTGCAAAGGTGAGTCGTTTTTTCTCGCCAGGCTCAAGGGTAATGCGCTGGAAGCCCTTAAGTTCCTTGCGGGGGCGGGTAACGCTGGCCACCAGGTCGTGGACATATAGTTGCACCACCTCGTCACCGGCACGTTCGCCTACATTCTGAACCTCACAACTTATGTGCACTTCCTCTTCATCTTGCACCTGTTCGGGGGTGACCTCCAGGTTGCTGTAGGCGAACTCCGTATAGCTCAGTCCGTGGCCGAAGGGATACAGCGGATCCCAGGGGACGTCGACATAGTGGCCGAACTGAGCAGAAGACGAGAGACGCCGATCGTAGGTGGTGGGAGCCTGACCAACAGTGCGCAGCAGCGAAACCGGCAGCTTGCCCCCGGGATTGTAGTCGCCGAACAGCACGTCTGCCACCGCATTGCCGCCCTCTTCGCCAGGCAGCCATGCCTCAAGTATCGCCGGTATGTTTTCCGTCATCCATTCAATGGTCAGTGGACGGCCATTAACGAGCACAGCTACTATCGGCTTACCGGTCTCGTATAATGCTTTAAGCAGCTCTTTCTGGACGCCGGGCAGATCCAAGTCAGCCCGATCCAGGTTCTCACCGGAAGTGCCATCCTTGTGTAGCGCCGACCTGCCCCCCACGACGGCAATCACCACATCAGAGTCGGCAGCAGCCTGCACGGCCTCCGCAAAGCCCTCGGTGGAATTATCCATCACATCGCAGCCCGGCGCGTAGCGGACTTCCGTATGAGGCGAGACGTGCTGCTTGATACCCTCCAGAATGCTCACAATCCTGACCGCGTCGCCTTCTGAACCCTTGTAGACTGTGAATGCGTAGTCTCCGTGAAGATTGTGAGTACTGGCCGCGTTGGGACCTACCACCGCGATAGACTTGATATCTTTTTCTAAGGGCAACAGGTCACCGTCGTTCTTCAGAAGAGTCATCACGCGGCGAGCTGCTTCGCGCGCCAGTGCGCGGTGCGCGGGAATGTCGAAAATCTTGCTGGCCTCCTCCGCCGGGACATACGGATCATCAAACAAGCCCAGTAGGAACTTCAATCGCAGGTGACGACGAACCGACTGGTCCACTATCGCCTCGGGGAATTCACCCCTCCTGATAGCCTCGATAAGTCCCTCGCTATAACAGTCTGGGCTGGGGACCTCTATATCAAGTCCGGCACTCAAGGCCTGTTTGCCGGCTTCGGTGGCATCGGCGGCCGTGTAGTGGAATCTATATAACATCCCCGTCACTCCCCAATCAGCCACCACGATACCTTCAAATCCCCACTGATTGCGGAGAATCTCGGTGAGCAATTCGTGGGAAGCTGCGCACGGTATTCCGTCAATCTCATGATAGGCAGCCATTACTGACTGGGCGTGACCTTCTTTGATAGCAACTTCAAAAGGAAAGAGGAAGACGTCGCGCAGCTCGCGCGGGCCGAGATGCACGGGAGCGCAGTTGCGCCCACCCTCCGAGAAGCTGTAGGCAGCATAATGCTTGAGCGTAGGTATGATGCCCTCCCTGAGATCCTGCCCCTGCAAGCCCTGGACAAAGGCCGTCGCCATCCGTGCGACCAGATATGGGTCCTCGCCCAGAGTCTCTTCGGTCCGGCCCCAGCGGGGATCTCGTGCCACCTCCAGCACTGGCGAATACATCAGATGACTGCCGGCGGCGCGCGCCTGCTGCCTGATGATATCAGTCATCTGGGATTCCAGTTCCGGAGACCAGGTAGCGGCCATTCCAATGGCCTGGGGGAAGTGCGTTGCCCCCATACAAGTAAATCCGCTAATGCACTCGTCGTTGACAATCGCGGGAATGCCCAGACGCGTCTCCTCTACCAGGAACTTCTGCACAGCATTGATGTTCTGGGCTGTCTTCTCAACAGGCTGTTCAAAAGCGCCCCCCGACAGCGCGATCTGGCCTATGCCGCCGCCCAGAAGCTCCTCGAGTTTGGCGTGGGATATCTGGCCGTCCTCCACGAATTCGCGGATAGTATACCCAGTTAGCTGGGCCATTTTTTCCTCAAGCGTCATCTCTTCCAATAGTTGGTCTATTCGGGTCTGCTGCTCGGAAGTTAGATCAAACAATGTGCGCACCTCCCAGTGCAATAGTACGGGAATTAACTCATGCGTGGCTCTTTCGCTAAAACTCTTTGGTTCCCTCCTGCACCGGCCCGCGAGTATCAATCCAGCCCCTTTGCGGCGCAGTACTCGTCTACCGCCTCCAGCATCGCCTCAAAGTGTTCCAACGGTGTGTCGTCAAAGATGTTGTTGGAGGTCGCCAGGATGTGCTTGAAATCCGCGCTTTCCTCCAGTATTTCCCAGGTCTTGGATTTGATTTTCTCAATCGGTCCCTGCCAGAGGAGTGAATCCTCCAGGTTACCTTTCGTAATGGTCCCCTCTGGGACAAACTTACGCAGTCGCGGCCAGTCGTCCACATCTCCCGCAGGTGGGTAGTTCAGGCACTCCAGAATATCTACCCCAAAGCGATGGTAAGTCTTGCTTTCCAGCAGACCTTTCATATGCCCACAGGTGTGAATCCAAAACAATAGGCCACCGGCCTGCGTTTGCTTGCTGCTGGCCTGCAGGTACGGGATTATGTGCTCCTCATAGAGCCGTGGGGAAAACTGTTCGTAGCCCCACACGGCAGTTTGTATAGCGTCAACATTGGCTTCAATGCCAACTTCGATCTGAAACTGAGTGTAGGCCATTGCCTTTTCGATCAGCTCATGAGCCAGCTGCGGGTGGTCGTGGAGGAAGTAGTGCATGGTCACCTGGGTGAAGTGAGGATAGAGGACTTCCTCATTGGGCATCCACAAATGGATAAGTGACAGACCGCGGTTACCGATCTCCTTGACTCGGGGCACAATCTGCTGCACCAGCGCCTGCTTTATCTCGTCGTGCCGCTCCCTGAGGGTATTGACGCTTTCGTCAATAATCCAGCCAACCGCTTTAACATCCTCCTCGTCCTTAACCATCTCCTCAATATGGTGAGTTAACTGGGTTGCCTTATTGTGGCGAGTATGCTCGCGCAGCTCGCCGTGGGGAGTCTGCAACGTGCGAATCTTTTCCACCGCTCCTTTGTCTTCCACTACATTCTCATCCCAGCACAGGTGGTCCGCCCAATGACTAATCAGGTCAACTAAGGGCGAATAGAATACCACTATGTACGGTGCATATCCATACCGCTCGGCAAACTCCAATTGATCCTTTATCGTCGCCGAGGATTTGCCCAATTGCTTGGCGACGAATCTGCTGCCCACTAAGTTAGGCATGACCAGTGGTCGCCCACCCCGAGAACGGTCGGCCAGTTCAAATACATTGTCCCTGGTCAGCTCCATCATGATCAACTCCCAACAACCCGTCAGGCAACGACTCAGTCGCACCAGCAAGGTGACCGACTCACCGTGCCTGGTAACTGTGGATATTAATTGAACTATTCACTGCTCAGCAAGTTACTGATAAAACCACTCCAGCGGATATATACGCAGCACGCTCTCACCTGGCTTGACGGCAGTGCTCTGCTTGCGTTCCCCGAGCGTAAGCGCCTCTTCAGGGTTTGCGGAGGGGGCAATCCAACTGCGCGAGTACATTATGTACACTTTATCCTGGGCAAATCTGACGTTTGGGTAGTCGAAAGTGGCAAAACCCTTGGGCAGTTGTCCCACCTCGGGCAGGGCAACCACCGGCGTGAGCGGGTACTCTGGAGCGATTCGTGCCACATCCTCAATACCTTCGCTGACCTCCAGCGTTTTGAAGTTTTCCCAGCTCTCGCCGCTGTCCCGGGAGATGGCCACTGACAGCCGTCCGCGGCGATAGCCCCGGCGGATCTCTTCGCGGGAAACTTGATTCCAAACACACATCAGGTCGCCAGTCTGTGGAATACGGCGCAGCCGCGGTGGCGAATACGAATTGGCCAGCTCGCTGGGCCGCACAGCAGTCCAAGTCTCACCCTCATCGCTGCTGTAGCTTTGCACAATGCGCCCGACTGTGGAACGGGCGAAGAAGAGTACGCGCCCGTCGGCAGTCTCAGCAATACTGGGTTCATCACAGGCCGTCACGCCGCCGCGGCCGTTGGGGATGCCCTCAGCGTCAAACCAGCCCATTAGCTTGTCCTCAGGCTGTTTCCAGGTCCTGCCGCCGTCGTCGGAGAAGCTGACCGCAGCGATATCAATCTCCGGATAGTGATAATGTCCGGAAACCTGCACGCGCAGTCCCTGCCAGGTACCCCAGCTACTGGCTTCTAAGTAGCGCAAACCCGGGTGGTTAGCATTCCCAAAACAGGTCCGACTGGGCGCCAGTAGCCGGCCGCTGCTAAGCTCGATAATGGTGTCGTAGTACGGATTACCCAGCAGATTCATTGGGTACGGCCCCTCCCACGTTTGACCGTTGTCCTCGGACAAAGCCATATGGAAGGGTTCCTGGCCATCTCCTATTCTTCGGCGGTAGCACGCTGCCAGGGTGCCCGACTGCAATCGCAGGCAGGCTAGCCCCTGGGTGCTCCCGATCTCCGGGTAGTTCACCGGCTGCGGAGTGCTCCAGCTTTGGCCTCCGTCCGTTGAGGTACGGTACTGCTTTCCCTCATATAGCCGAATTGTTCCGTCTTCGTCTTCAACCAGGGCACTGCCTTCTGCGGAAGTGATGTTAGTGAATTCCATAACCCCTTCGGGCGGCGGCTTCCGGAAAATGGGACGGCTCTGGTCGTACTCTTTGGCGGACACGACTCTCACCTCTTTCTCAAAATGCCGGTCTGCTATTTGTCGATTCCATGACTTATGAAGCGAGCTACTACGCAGTATTCTCCACTATTCCGTACCCTCCTTCTGTGCCCCCTGCTATGTATCGGTGCACCACTTAACTTTGGTTTTGGGAGAGCATTGATATGCATCCCTTCGGTGCTACCACGGAGATGTCCTGCATTATTGACGTAAGCTGGTCAACTGGTATAATGTATGAGTGACGCTGCAATAGCCTGGTGTTCAACGACACCGGCTCACTGTGATCTACCGGCTGGTCGCGAGAGGCCAGTTTCAGCACCGTTTCCCTATTCAAGGAGGCGCCACAGCCATGGAGATTAGGTCATCCGGAATCAAGTTGGCCAGCGGTCAGCAGTCCGACTATACCATCGTGGTCAGTCCCGCCTGTTCGCCCTCAGAGCAGTACGCCGCCGAGGAGTTGCAAGAGTTTCTCAAGCAGATTGCTGGCGTACGACTTCCCATTTTGCGCACACCGGTACAGGGCCCGATGCTCCTAGTGGGAAACAGTCCCGCTGTGGGCGAGCTACCAGTAGATATTGATTTTGAGGCGCTTGGCGACGAGGGATTTGTAATCAAGACGGTTGGACCTCACCTGGTCTTGGCCGGCGGTCGCCCGCGAGGTACATTGTATGCTTGCTATGAGTTTCTGGATAAGTATCTTGGCTGCCGCTGGTTTACGCCTGAGGTCAGTCACATCCCCCACCGGGACACAGTAGATCTGCCGCATATTGACTACCAGAAAATCCCAGCCCTGGAATACCGCGATACCGACTACTACGAGGCCTGTGAGGGCCAATGGGCTGCTCGTAACCGGTTAAATGGCCATTTTGCCCACCTGCAAGAAAAACATGGCGGGCACATAACCTATGCGGGATTCGTGCATACTTTCAATCGCCTTGTTCCGCCCGAGGACTATTTTCAAGAGCATCCGGAGTACTTCTCCGAGATTGACGGGCAGCGCACAGCCGAACAGGCGCAGCTTTGTTTGACCAATCCAGATGTCGTCGAAATCGCAACAGACCGGGTGCATCAATGGCTGCGGGAGAATCCGCAAGCAAGCATTGTCTCAGTCTCCCAGAACGATTGGTACGGCTATTGCCAGTGTGATAGGTGCCGGGCACTGGCTGAGCACGAAGGCAGCCAGGCTGGGCCGATACTACACTTCGTCAATCAGATAGCGGACAATATCCGGGATGAATTTCCCGACGTAGCCGTGGACACTTTGGCCTATCAATACAGTCGCAAGCCTCCGAAGCATGTGCGACCACGTGACAATGTTATAGTACGGCTATGCAGTATTGAGTGTTGCTTCACGCATCCTCTGGCGAGCTGTGATTCGCAGAACAACCAACTCTTCAGCCAGGACATACGGCAGTGGGCGGAAATATGTGACCGACTGTATGTATGGGATTATGTAACTGACTTCTATCATTTTCTGGTGCCCTTCCCTAACCTGCACAGCCTGCAGCCTAACGTCAAGTTCTTCGTTGCGCACAATGTTAGGGGGTTATTTGAAGAAGGCAACTCATCCCCCGGCGGGGAATTTGCCCAACTCCGGTCCTATCTGCTGGCCCGATGCCTGTGGGATCCTGATTGTGATTGGGAACAGCAGATGGACGAGTTCCTCCAGGCCTACTATGGGCCCGCGGCGCAGCCAATTGCTGAGTATATTGAAATGCTGCACCAAAAAGTAGCCCAAGATGATATCCATCTGGGCTGCTGCGAGAGCAGCAATATGCTGGCCACTGCTACCTCAGCGCATTTGACAGAGGAGACTATCAGCGCTGCTGACCGATTGTTTGATGCTGCGGAGGCCGCGGTGGCTGACAATATGGAGCTATTGGCGCGCGTGAAGGCCGCGCGACTACCGGTTCAGTTCGTCAAGATTGCCAGAAGAGAGGAATTCGTGCCGAGCCAGTTGGAGTACCGGGCGCTGGTCAACCAGTTTACTGAGATAGCCCGCCAAAGTGGTGTGGAACATATGGGCCTGGCGTATGATCCACCAGACCTGGAGTCCTGGCTGCAATCGCTGCCCCCCAGCGGTGGAGAGTGACTATATCTCATGGGCCTGTTGCCAGGCATCCCAGACGCGCTGACCTTCTTCAACAGATTCTACCTGGCAATATAGCACCAGTCCTGATTCATCCTTGAAACGAGGCACGAACTGCTCGGCCCACGCCGCGAATGAACCGTACTTCGCGCATACATATTGGTAGGAGTCACCATAAAATGATTCCACGGCCAGTCGACCGCGTAGCTCTTCCAGATGTTCCTCATAGTATTCCCAGGCAAACTGTGAACTGACTACGGACACCTCTTCCAGCGCAGCCAGCGCTGGGTAGATATGAGCAAACCGCGAGTGAATCAGTGAGCAGAAGTGAATGTGGCCCTCACCCCCGCATAGCGAGTTTGTCAGGGCAAACGCCGGTTGGCAGAACTCGCGAATCATACTTGGGGAGAGGTTGACCATTGAATCCTCGCCCAACCGCAGCCCCACGCCCAGTATACCGAAGTTGGTTACGTGTTCCGTCAGGGACTCATCGGTCAGTGCTCGGAACTTGAGCTCCACCTGGGCCTGCAGTCTTGTGCACAGCTCAATGAGTTTGTGGCACGATTGGGGACTGTCTTTCAAATCAAGCAGGAAATCTGATCCCCGCAGCTCCATTGCCATAGTAAAGGGCCCCGTGGGCATTGGTGCCACCACGTGGACCCATTGGGGTAGTCTTTGGCGGTAGTAAACGAGCATTCGCTCGACGTGGGGGACAATACCGGCATCCAGACTGGGCTCCTCCAGTTGCGCGACTTGCTCAGTGTTGGAGAAGACGGGCAGCGGTGTTGGCCCTACATCCTGCAATGTCGCCCCCATTGTATCTGGCATAAACTGCTGTGCGCCAAACATGCTGCTTATCACTGCATCGCCGAGGTGATTGATCGCAACTACCGGGAGCAAATCTGAGCCGACGGCCAGCGTATCGCGCAGAACTCGGTATTGAGCCTCAAAAAAAGGTTCGGGCTCCAGCCATTGTTCGTATTCCAGCCCGCTCATATGCGCGGGATTCACCACGTGGATGCCGAGCGGAATCCAGCCCTGCGGCTCCCAGGCAAAGGCCCGCTGGTGTCGCCGACGCACGCGCGCGACATGCTCAGGATCATAGAGGTCCTCCAAGTCAGGGAGTGTGTCGCTCATTTGCACCCCCCAACGCCAGGGCCGCTCCTATCTGCACTTGGTAGAGCGTTACTCCCATTTCCATTACTCTTTGTACTCCCTGACTACTGCCTTAGCATCCTCAAGATCCCCAGCCCAGTAGACGAACACAACTCCGGTGGGGAACTGCCGGCGGGACTTGCCGCTGACGAGGTCCTCTCGCGGCGGGCGTACGCTCGTGATCGCCACGCGTCGCTCCGAGCACTGCGCATAAATAGTCTCCAGATCCATCAGCCAGGACTCGCCAAAATCCAGGCCGCGCAAGTCAGGGATCTGCAGCATTGGCGCAATGAGATGCTGGCCGTCGCCACAAAAGTGAATGCAGCCGCCGCCGACCTCACTGAGAATATGTGCGTCGTGGTCCCGGACGAACTCGGCGTACATTGCCGCTGATAGCATAATCGCAGAATCATTGCGGACCATAAAGCGCCCCGGAATCATATAACCGTGCTGAGTAGTGGCCAGCGGATCGAGCCGATCCAAGGCGTAGGGCCGAAAGGCCTCGGCCAAAGCGAGTGTAGTCTCAGCAATCGCTGAAAGCACTTGTCCGAGCAGCTCGGGCTGCTCGAAAAAGGCCAGGTAGATCTCGCTACCCCAGAGCTGTTCGGCAGTATCGAACGGGCCCTGAAGATCCGGCATCGAGACCTGGATTGCCCGTGCGCACGGGGGATACTCGGATAGCTTATCGCGATAGAACTGCAGAGTTTCACGCGTTTTGCCCAGCAGGCCCGCCTGTATATTGACCGCAGGGGCGGCAGCGGCAATCCCTTCCAGCAATTCGGGCGAGCTGATCGGCTTGGCCCAGGGGTGATCGTCTTTGTGCTGCTGCCACGTCACACCGAGGGCTGTGGCTGCGAGCAAGGTCCCATGGTCGTTGCGCAACGCCAGGGGACTGTCATCCTTCAGCAAGAGCCCTGGCACGACGCGCTCCAGGAGCATATTCTGCATCATGGCCGCCGGGGAGTCGAAGATCTGTCGGTAGGAGTAGTGGTGAAACTCACCCCAGGGAGCCGGCATCGTCATGGCGCTGTCCAGCGAGGATTGGATTACCAGAGGAGGATGGTCAACCTCTTCGTATGCCAGCGCTCGCCGATAGCGTTCGTCAACTTCGTCACAGTGATTGAGGTCAACTTCGTCCGCAATGAGCTCCAGTAAGTGACTAAGCTCGGATTCAATTGTGGTCATTATTTGTATGCCCCTGTCAGCTAAGCATACGCTCATCCTGGTATGCAGTCGGCGATTGCTTCTTCAATCACTCCCAGCCCTTCAAGCAAGGCCTCTTCAGTGATGCACAGCGGCGGCGCGATCTTCAGTGTCCCACGCATTGTCCTGAGCATAATCAGCCCAAGTTGCATACAGCGCACCGTCACGGCGTCAGCCAGCTCGACATCTGGCTCTGCGCTGTCAGGATCAATCAGGTGAACGCTCCAGACGAGCCCCTTGCCGTTGATGGTTCCAACATAATCGGGGAACCGGTGACGGATAGCCGTAAGCTTCTCGTGAGCCACCACTCCCAACTTGGCGGCATTCTCTACCATTCCTTGGTCACGAATTGCCTCAATATTGGCTGTTGCGGCTGCGGCGCACAGCGGGCTGCCGGTGTGAGTGCTGCTCATTTCCCCATGACCCGGTAGATCCAGGATCTCGGCACGGCCCACGACCGCTGACATCGGTAGCGAGGAGGTAATGCTCTTACCCAGGCAGATCAAGTCGGGAGCGACGCCGTAGTGCTCGAAGCCAAACCACTTGCCCGTACGCCCAAAACCGGCCTGTATTTCATCGAAGATCAGCAGAACCTGGTGCTCGGTGGCCCACTGGCGCAGTGCCTGGGCATATCCCCTCGGCATAAAAGCAACTGTGGGCCCTTGGAAGGTTTCTGTGATGACGCCGGCAAACATCTCGTCAGCAATCCCGGCCTCACGTAGCGGCAAGAGGCTCTCGTTCAGGTATTGTCGCCAATAAGCAATGTCATCCTGTCTCTGTTCAGGGTAGTCGGAGCTGTCAGGGAACGGAATATGGTGAAACCCGGGCGGCATCGCGCCCATCCATTGTTGCTGCTGCGGAAAACCACCAATGGCTTGCGCTCCCATCGTCCGACCGTGAAAAGCCCCTTGGTAGGAAAGAATATGGAATTTACCCTCGGCAATCCCTTGTCCGTGAATGCGAGATAACTTTATAGCTGCCTCGGTGGCCTCAGCCCCTGTAGTCAGCAAGAAAACCTTATCCAAGTATGGTGGAGTAATCTCCAATATAGCCCTTACCGCGCGCAGCCGAACCTCAGAAGGATTCAGGTAGTTGTGCCACAGGTGCGCCTGGAGCTGGGCAGCAATGGCCTCGCCGATGTGCGGGTGAGAGTGACCCGCGTTGGCCAGCACGACCGAAGAGCTAAAGTCTATCCACTTGTTTCCAAAACTGTCCCAGACCTGAAAGCCCTCCGCCCGATCCCAAACTATTGGCGAGAAATCTGACATTGAACGCGGCTCTATCTGTTTGAGCTGCTCAATCAGGCTCACGGAATCGGGATGCGGTATGGCCGAGACTATACGGCGGTACTCTGTTTCAATCGGCACAAATTCAGTCATTATCCTCTTTTCTTTCGTAGCACTTCGACTATCTCTACCAAATTGCCCTCCGGGTCACGGGCAAAGAAAAGCTTTGCATAACCGTCTGGTGAGGTGATCGGCTTGCTCAGAACCTCACAGCCATGCCGGCGCAGGATCTGGTAGGACTCCTCAACGTCGGCCACAGTGAAGGCGATATGGCGGATGCCGCGGTCGCAGAGGCGATTGTGCTGTGGGTCAGGTGGTGGCGTCGGATGGGCAACATCTTCCAGCAGCTCGATCACACTACCATCGGGCGCCCGCAGTTTGATAATATGGACCCGCACGTCCGGCAGATTTTGCAGTGTATCAATGTAGTCGCCTTCTTCCCACATATCCACCACAACTTGCAGACCCATTACATCCCGCCAGAAGTGCACCGACTCGTCCATATTCGCGACGTTGATGCCTACGTGCCGGGTTTCGAGTATCATATCACACTCAGTCTCCTCTGTGATTGTAACCAGCCAATAGCAGCACGGTGCTGACTACGAATATGCTACCACTATCTCTACATTAGTTAGCACCGGCACAGCGGCCATCTGTGGATTGAGCGCATCTACCACTATCTGCAACTGGTTGTCGCCTACGCTCAGCAGGTCCGGAGGAACCGGATACTCAACCCAGGTGTCGTTATTCATAATAAACTCGGCGCGAGTGCTGCGCGCCTCGTTATCCAGAGCCACGCCGTTTACTGCCGCCGTGAATTGATCGGGGGCGGTGTAGTTGTTTATCTTCAGCCGCAGCGTCACCACCGGACTAAGCCCGTGCTGTTGAGCGCTGCGCAGATCATCTCCGAACTGGAAGTCGATCTGGTGGCTTCCCACCGACATAGTTACGGGTAGGACTACGTCATCTATTGCTCGATACTCGCGTTGCAGCTTGCCGGCCTCGCCGCTGCGTTCATGCGGTATAGAATCCAACACATACCGCTTATCCTTGTACTCCATCGTACGCACATCGCCGATTTCGTACAGCGCTTGATAGTAGTCGGGATGAACTTCATCATACCAGACCGTCCCGGTACGCTCCGCCTGGGGAATAGTGCCGGCTGGATGCCCGTATAGCAGATGGCCCCAGTTGAATAGATACACGCCGTGCGCTCCAGCTCGACGCATAGTCAAGGCCCAGGCCCGGGTCTCCTCCAGTGGCCGCCAGTGATTGCTACAGGCAAAAATCCAGCAGTTGTGGCCGGCAACCAGCTCCAACCAGGGCTGGATCTGCAGGGTCAGCGGGGCATACCCAGCGCCCGGCACGATGACCTGCACCAGGTCCTCTTCTACCCATCTGCGGACATCCAACCCCCGGCGGATAGCCTCGTCAATGTCAGGCAGCACTCGCACAATCAAATACTGCTCCCGGCCTCGCTGCGCAGCTACCTCATCAAGCGTGGCTCGTACCTGGCGAACCAGCTCCGTCATCGCCTGCTGATTCTGCGGGTCGGTGCCATCCCGAAAATAGCACGGATCGCGCTCGAAATCCAGCATTACCCCGTCATTGTCCCAGCGGGTAGCAAACTCCTCAATGATAGCCAGCTTATGAGCGCGCACCGCCTCATGAGCGTAATCAAACAATCCCCAGGTAATAGAATCTATGGTGCCGGGCTGGTATTTGCCTGGGGGGGAGATCTCGCCGTGCGCTATCCACGACTGCTCCCAGTCGACATCCTCGCCCAGCAGATATTCCGGATGCTGTCGCTTGAAGTCGCTCAGCTCAAAACGAGCAAACAAGTACTGGTCATGGGGGTCATTCATCCGCACCACCGGAAAGACCTTCATCCCGTAGAGATGCCCGTATTCTGTCGCTATATCCGGCGGGTTAGCCCCGGCTTCGATGAGCTTCTTTATATTCTCCCGATATCGCCAAGCCCAGGCATCGTCAAACTTCTCGACACTACGCATTAGAAGCTCGCCATTCTCCAGCTCACAGCAGTAACCGTCGCTGCTGCACAGATTATAGGTGAAGGCATCAACCTGCGTGTTGAGCAGCGGGTGCATATCCTCCTCCAGCAGCTTCTGTTTAGTGAGCGGATAGTCAACGCATACAATGTCGTTCCACTCGCCCTCGTAGATTAGCCGAAATGGTGGCTGTGCCATCGGTGACTCATCCCTTTCCGTTTACTAAAATGGCGGTTGCAGTTCATTCTTCGCGGCTTATGCGTTGTTCCACCTGCAGCCTAAACTTCCTCCCCTATCCTCTATGGTCTTCCTATCGGTGCAGGCTCCAAGTAATGCCTAATAAATAGGCGTTGAGAGTTGTGCTGTCAAGATCCCGGTCTTAGCCAGCCCGCCCCGCTACTTCTTTAGCACCTCGCGCAGCGCTTGCAGGTCCAGTTCCGCTTCGCACGCCACGATATGCACCGGTTTCCAGATTCCACCCATCATCTTCCGATTGTAAACACCCACCGCAAATAGGTTGTTGGCTCCGGGGTTGATAAATCCATTCGCCTTGAACATAAAGGGCGTTTCCCAGATTACCTCCGGTTTGAGTCCCGTCGAGTCGCATGAGTGCTCGAAGGCCTTCTTACCGTTGATATACACATAGGCGTCTTCATCCACCGCTTCGAAGTACATGTACCA
>JALGTJ010000203.1 GCA_029821415.1 Candidatus Zipacnadia bacterium | reverse complement strand
GTGCAGGACATCGCTGTGGCCGCTGACAAGTGCAATTATGTGCGAACGGCCAACTGGCAGCCCCACAAGTACATAAAGCTGGGCGATCACTACTCACGGGTGCTGCAGCGCTATGGCTGGCCTGACGAGACCAATACCTACACCACAAGTGGACTGGGCGGGGGTGCAGCAGCGCCGAGTGTTAGCTTCAGCGGAACCAATATGACCTTCAGCCGCGACTGCGTGTTGCGCTATACCGAAGACGGCAACAACATTGACTTCACTCTGCACAACTTCCGGGTGGTCAGGATTCACATCTGGGACTAGGTGTATGCCTTCAAATTCTGCAGGTCTCGGGCGGCCCGGCTTTTCCCTCGGTTAGTGCGCATCAGACAACTCCCCGCCGGAATGCAGGAAGGCTTTTCTCCAGTTAAGGCGAATTCCTTGTGATGGCCGCTTTTGAGGAGGACTATTGCCCTGCTCAGCGAAGAAGTTATGGGTTGGGAAGGATGGACGCGCGTTTTGTGATGCGTCGCGACCAGCAGGCGGCGGCGTTGTGACTTATGGCTGACAACTGCCCCTTTCACGAGGAGAAGACCGCCTCATTTTTTGTTGACCCGGTAGCAGGGCTGTGGCACTGCTTCGGTTGTGGTGCCGGGGGTGATGTCTTTTCGTTCCTGGAGCAGATCGAGGGGATTAGCTTCGCGGAGGCCGGCGAGCGGCTGGCCGAGCAGTGTGGGCTTACCTGGCGAACGGGGCGTGGGGAGCAGGCTCAAGCCCAACGGAGCAAGCTGCTACGCCGCGCGGTGAAGCTGACCGCCGAGCATTTTTCTGCAAATCTGCACAGGCCCTCTGGTCGACCGGCACTGAACTACTTGCGAGAGCGGGGCTTCTCGGATGATATTGTGCGGGACTTTGGACTGGGATTTGCAGTGGACAGTTGGGATGACCTGCTGAAGTTTCTGGCAAGCAAGGGCATCTCGGTGGAGCATATGCGCGAAGCGGGGTTGGTCAAGCGCGGTGAGCGGGGCAGCGACTATGATGTGTTTCGCAATCGCATCATCTTTCCAATTACTGATGCCGCCGGGGCGGTGATTGGCTTCGGTGGGCGGGCCATGGACCCCGAGGAACCAGCCAAGTATCTTAACTCACCCGATACACCTCTATTCAATAAGCGTCAGCATCTGTATGGACTTGCGCAGGCCCGACAGGAGCTTGTTGCACAAAAGCGCGCGATAGTGGTCGAGGGATACACTGATGTCCTTGCCTTGCACCAGGCCGGCCTCAAAGCTGTGGTAGCTACCCTGGGCACATCTATGACCCGGGAACATCTGAGGCTGCTGCGCCGCTATGTGGATGAGGTGATTCTGTGTTTTGATGCCGATGCTGCCGGCATGGCTGCGGCTCTGCGTAATATTGAGCTTTTCGAGGGCAGCAATTTGGAAGTGCGAGTGATGGTGTTGCCTGAGGGGACGGATCCAGACGAATTCGTCAGCGATGAGGGGGCTGACCGATTCGAGGAGTTGGCCCAGCAGGCCGTGGACTTGGTGGAATATCGGCTGAAGATGCTGTTTCGCCAGTACAGGAACCAGGGTTCTGATGCGCTGGCCCGAGCTGCCCGAGATGCAGTGGATGTGCTACGCCGGGTCCCTGACAGGACGCGTCGAGAGGAGTTTTTGGTGCGGGCGGCTGACCGATGGGGCCGCGGACAGCCCCAGCGGGTGGCCAGTATGCAGGCGGCGCTGCGCATGGAACTGCAGCGACGAGCCAGCCGCCAGCGAAGCTCATCTGGTCGGCGCAGTGGGCGCTGGGATCGTAGCTTCATCAGCGAGACCATTGCCGCACAAACAGAAGCAGGCAGCTCAGCACTGGCGGAGCTGGAGAAAGAACTGTTGTCTGCTGCCCTGGAATCCAGCGAATGGGCTGAACAAATCTTCTCCGCAGTTCGTCCCAATGATTTCCAAGTAGCTGAACACCGCGCGGTTGCTGAGACTGTTGCGGCTTGCCTGGAGTCGGATCAGGAGTACAATCCGCAGCAGATTCCTCAGCAGTTCTCTGAACAAGAAGGTACTTATCAACTGGCTAGAGAACTTCTACTGGCTGAGCCTCCCGGTGATCTGAGTAGAGAACTGGTGGCAGCAGCTATCCGCAAACTGCGCAAACATCGCTTGGTCAGCGGTCTGCGTGAAGAGTACGAGTTGCAGACCGAAGACGAGCTGGGTGCTGCCGAGGAGGAAAGGGTCGAAGACTTTCAGAAACTACAGCAGCGAATTTCACGGTTAGTGGAGTCTGGTGAGTTGACCCATGACCATCCTGACTACCAGAGGTACTTGCGAGTGATGACCAGCTTTCATGGCAAGGGCCAGTTCGACTTTCTGGAGCATCCCAGTGCCATCAGCGCCGATACGGACAGTCAGATTCCCGGCGATGTTCACGACCAGCCAAGTGATCGAGAGCCCAAGGACGAAGGGAGTTGACGTAGTTGCCGGCGGACGAGGCAACACAAATAGCAGATATTGAAGAGGTTCAACGGCTTATCAGCAAGGGGCAGGAGCAGGGCTATCTGACCTATGAGCAGATCCAGGATACTCTGGGTGAGTGTGAACTCCTGAATACCTCGGATATTGAGGATATTTATCGGCTACTGCACAAAGCCGGAGTTAGTGTAGCTGAGGATGAGGAGTCGGCCCTCGAGGGATTGGAGGCGGAACTGGAAGAGGAGGAAAAGGAAACTGAGTCGGTACCGGTAGACGACTCGGTGCGGATATACTTGCGCAATATCGGGCAGGTTGCTCTGCTTACCGCTGAAGAAGAGATTGAGTTAGCCCGTCGCGTCAAGAAGGGCGACGGCGAAATCACTTATGACCGCTTTCGTAACTGTCTGAGGTTCACCCCCAAGCACCCCCGAGATCCCAACCGGGAATATACTGTCACGGTCCGCGGTGGCGAACACGGCATCTATGACATCACGGGCGAGATGATGCCCCGCGACGCTGTCTGGACATTTCGTACGGGTGGGCCTGACTGCCCGCTACGAGTAGCCAATACGCTGCCGGCTGCCGGGGAAAAGAACGTTGAAGTGGACCGTAATATTATTGTTGAGTTTGATGACTTAGTAGCCGCCGACTCGGTTGGGGATGATCTCATCATTGTAGTTGACGGGCGTGGTCGAACCGTTGAGGGGACGGTTAGCCTGGACAGGGAACGTCCCTGGCGGGTTTGCTTTGAGCCGGCCAAACCGCTAAAGCACCGCAACCACTTCACGGCGACCGTTCGGGCCGGCGAGAATGGAGTGAGGACCGAAGACGGCCGTGTTTTAGGCAAGAAGCATAAATGGACGTTTAGTACAACACAGGCGAAAGCAGCCCCCCGGCTGGTGGCAACTGACCCGGCCGATGGTGATAAAGAATCTGATATAGCACGGGCAATACGGATGGACTTCGACCGGCGGCTGGACCCAGCTTCGGTAAATCAGCAG
>JALGTJ010000202.1 GCA_029821415.1 Candidatus Zipacnadia bacterium | reverse complement strand
GCGCCGAAGCGCTACAGCGCTCAGGAGCGAAGAATCTCGAAGTTGCCGTGCCGCCCTGCTTCTGTGGTCCTCCGCGCCCAACGACAACTGCGAGATTCTTCACTTCGCTTCGCTCCGTTCAGAATGACAAGGGAGCCGCTTCGCTCCCTTCAGAATGACAAGAGGGGGATGCTGCGCTCCGTTCGTAATGACAAGGGGTGCTTCTGGCCTCCCGGCGAACAAACCTCCCGGCAAACAAAAAGCCCAAGGGCCTTCGCTTGGAGCGAACAGGCTCTTGGGCTGAGTCTCAATTATACGGCCGCGCGGCTTCCCGATCAAGCGCCGTTTAGCCAGGCATACTCCATATGTATGGAACATCTGTTTGCGCCTCCCCCCCTCACGCACACGTTTCCTGGAGACTTTTGCGAGTATACTCCTTAACTCTTCAATTGGCAAGGGCCAAACTGCTTGAAGCTTGAATAGGTTACACCTTCGTGGGCCGGGGGTCTGGGGCAAGTCTAAGGCGCCCATGCTGTTCGCACCTAACAGTAGTGCGGACAGCACGAAGGCGATTCCCGATCATTCGCCTTGGCGCGACCCGCCGCGCCTGCGCGTGTCATCATCTTGGGCACAGCTTGGTTGCGGCTGCCTTAGCGCAGCAAATGCCAGACATAATAGACAACGTCTAACCCGAAGAGAATAAGAACCGCTCCGCAAACAAGTTGAAACACTCTGCGGCTCTTATCTGCTCGGAATATCGTTTCAGGGATGGTGCCCATCAGGCTACAGAGGACCACCGGGGCAACTGCTGTGCCCAAGCCGAAAGCCGCCCCGTACAATGCTCCCAGAATAACCTTGGTTTCTGCTACACAGGCGATATAAGTCAGCATACTTACGAGGGGCGCACACGGCGAAATACCGATTAGAAACCCCACCAGTAACATGCTCTTCGTATCCCACTGCAGGCTCTTAGCCCAGCGCCCTTTGCTAACCGAAAGGCCAAAGCCTTTGTTCAAGAGGACGAGCACGCCCACAGTTATCATGAATGCAGCGATGACCAAATACAGGTAGCCGGAAACGTGCGGGGGGAAGAGACGATTGAGGGTTGCAAAGACGATGGTAGCCAGCGCTGCTAAGATAGCAACAGCAACCAACCTGCCCAAGGAGAACAGTGCCCCGATTCTCAAACCATCCAGCCACTTGGTTTGGGTAGCTCCCACATAACCCAGAAGTAAGGGGGCGGTAACAGCCAAACAAGGCCCCCAACCCATGACAAACCCACCACTGAACAACTTCACCAAGTTGCCCCAGATTCCCATTAGGCTATCTTATCTCCAAGTGTGGCACCCCAACCATTCACGGGCCAGCGAAGGCGCCCGGGACCTTTATGGTATTGCCAGCACCTGCCAAGATAAAGTCCTCTTGGTATGCCCGCTTGAATAAATTCCTCGCCAGGTCACCTGAGCAGTGACACGGCGCCGCTTTCTTGACTCCCTGTGCCTTCAGCCCTGCGATTATGTGTTTTATCTGCCGGGCGTTCGTCCAGCACAAGTGAAACCCTCCAACTGCTAGATACACGTCCCTTTTCACCATCTGCTTGGCCTTCTTGACTATGTTCACAATGCCCGGATGAGCACAACCAGTCACAACTACCGGCCCCCGGTTCGTCTTTATCACCAAGGACTGTTCTTTAATCCAACTCCCAAGCTCGCCAGTGGAGTAAACGTTGGGGCAAATCCTCACCGGCTCGTGCACTTCGACCAACTTCGCACCCGCCCTGGTAACCGTGTCTTTGACACTCTGAGGTAACGCCCTTGGCATGTACACCGTAACTTGGCTGTTCCGCTGGAGAAAGTCACGCAGTCCGCCGATGTGATCCTGATGGATGTGAGACAGGACGACAACGTCCACCACCTTAGGGTCAATCTTGAGCTTCGCCATATTGCCGAGCAGAACGGAGCCCTCACCGCCTACATCGAATATGATCGTTTTCTCCGGACCCCTTACCAAGCAGGAAAAGCCCCATCTGGTTTGCAGGCCTTTGGCATAGGCATTATTGTCGTAAAGTATGGTGAGCTTCAGATCGCTTTGCCCGCCAGTGGTCTGCCCTTGAGCCGGGGCGGTGGCGGCATTCGCCGGTATGCCCTTGTGAGCACAGCCACCGAGAATACAGGCGGAACTGACCAATACTAATACTATGGCCAGAGCAAGCGAGGTCGAAGAATGTAGCTTAGCCATCACTGTTCACCCCTCCATACTACGAGATTCTTCGCCTTCGCTCAGAATGACAGATTCCGTCATTGCAGGAACTGGAACGCATACAGCTTCGCCGCGCGCATCTTGAAGTGGAGCTTGATGGGCTTGCCCGCGAGGGCGCTGACGTCGGGATTTCCCTTCCACGTCACTATCTTGTGGACGTTGTTGCCGTAGATGATGTCCGCGTCGGCGAGCGTGAAGCCCTCGATGGGATTGTCATCGGCATCGCGCAGTTCCACCCTTGCCGTGCCCATCGCCGAGCAGTTAATGTTCAGCTCCAGTTTGCTGCCCTCGAACGTAATAGGCGGTGTGGTGAGCGCCCCTCCTCCCCACGCCGCATCCGCCGAGACGAAGCCGTCCAGGCGCTGCACAACCAGGCAGATAGCCCCCATTCCCTTCAGCTCCGGCCAGTCCACGTACTCCCCGTGGCTGTGGTGAAAGCCTACGTAGTACTGGTACAGTTCGTCGCCGACTCGCAGCATCCCCACATTCATGTACAGGCACTTGCTGTCCGGCGCACCTTCGGGGCTGAGTGCAATATATGGTCCCCGCTCTATACGATGGAAGGTAACACCGTCGCGGCTGACAAAGAGCTGAATGTCCAGCAGGCCGTCATTATTGTACTTGCCCTCGGGCGGTTCCGGGAAATGCAGATAAGCGCTTGGGAACGCAAAG
>JALGTJ010000201.1 GCA_029821415.1 Candidatus Zipacnadia bacterium | reverse complement strand
CCTGCCGTCCCCGGCGAGACAGTCAGCGCAAGGCCGAGTTCGTCCAGGGAATCCGACTGCAGTGGCACGCCGGCATTGAGCATGTCAATCTGGGCCTGTTCGGCGGCATTAAGCGGCCGCCCGCCAGTGGCTGCCGGCGTGAAGCTCACTGAACCGGCGACTGTGTTGCCCGCCGCATCGGTGGTCAACTCCACCGTGCCAGCATTCTGGTCAGAACCATTGGTCACTGCTGATATTGCACCAGCACCGGTGAGCGTGACCGCCCCGAGCGTGATGGCGGAGACCGTGATGGTGTACTCGCCTGCGTCACCACCGGTAACGTCACCAACTACGCCCAAAAACCCACCGGAGAGCTGGCGGGGCACCACGTTCAGGTCGGCGCGGTAGAGTAGATATGTACCGGCGTGATATTCCAGAAAATGGGTAATCGAGCCAGTCCCCCAGCCGTTGCCCCAGTACGGGCCGGCGGCCACAGGGACCGGGAAATCCGCACCTTTATCGTCGTCGGTATCAAAGGCGACATAGTAGTAAGAAGAGTCATCAACCGGGCCCGCCATCTCCCAGACAATTTCCAGAACCACCTCCGGCACTACCCCCGGCCCACTGCCACGAGCACATCCTGCTATTACGACGGCGATTGCCAGAAAACCAGTTATTGCAAACATGCGACACTTCACGCCTGCGCCTCCCGACGGCCCAGACCGCGCCGCAGCAGTTCCTGGGGGTTGTCCTGCAATATCTGTTGAATCTCGCTCTCCGGCACACCCGCGCCCAGCACCACCTGGCGGGCAAGCTCTTCAGTCAGGTAATCGCCCGGGGCATGCCCATCGCTGCTCACCACCAGCCGGGCGCCCGTCTCCAAGGCACGCTTGACCACCAGGCCGTTAGTCAGACAATGGCCCTGGCGACGAGTGATCTCAAGGAAGACACCATTTTCCGCAGCGAGGGCAGCCTCTTCCTCGGTAAGCAAACCGGGATGAGCTAATATGTCCACCTGCGGACAGCTCACCGCTGCCAGGTTAGTCCCCGGCTCGACGGGTTCCACAATCGTCTCGCCATGGACGATGATCAGCTCAGCACCCAGCTCTCGGGCACGACTGGCTAACTCAGCTATTGCGGAGGCTGGCACATGCGTTAGCTCCACTGCCACCAGGCAGGTGAAGTTCCAGCGCTCGGCAGCCAGCACAGCGTCGCCACGCGTCTCCTCAATGGTCCGCTGCATAGTCCCGCTCGCGACATGATCGGCTATTGCCATAGCTGTATACCCGCTACGAATACACCGGCGGATAAGTTCCATCGGTACCAGAGCACCATCGCTCAGATAGCTATGCGTATGGAAGTCATATAGCATACTTGTAACCTTTCACTGCTTGTGCCAGGGGCAGTCCAAGATGGTCTGTCATTCAGCAGACATGAGCCAAGGCAAGACCCGCTGGCTGAGCTGCAATCTGTAGCCTGCATTCTCCAGTAATGGGCCGGCGTCCATAACCACAAGCCGACCATTTTCAAACTCCAAGTACCCCGCTGCCAGGTAAGGACGGCTGCCCACCGTAATGAGCGGCTTAACGCTGCGACCACTGACCCGTACACCGCCAGGAATGTCACCCAACTGCCGAACTGGGCCACCGGTGGCCTGGGCGCTTCCCCCCGGGCGGCCCAGCGAACAGACGGCCCCAAAGTAACTGAGCACCTCGCTGAGGTAGACCAGCCGTATCTGCCTATCCGTGTGGGCATGGGCCAGCACCAGCAGGCTACCGCCGGCAGCCACATATTGATATAGGGCAGCCTGCTCAGGGACACTGTACTCAACCAACGGATCATCCTGCCCCGCCACCGCCAGCGCTCTGACAGGCAGACCGCTCTCCCGCAGGGCCTGCACCACAACTGCTGTGATCTGGGGCCATTGGTCTTCGGTAGCCTGGCAATCGTAGAGTATGGCGCCGGCGAAATCGCGGCTTTCCTGGGGCAAGCCCGTCCTGCCGGTAGGAATCTCAATCCCAGCCCCAACCGCGCCAGCCACCTGCGCCTCCGGGGCATACGAGGCCAGTTCCGGGAGCTGACCAGACCAACGAATGCAGCGGGTCAGCAGCTTTAGCCCGGGCCCCCGCACCTCTGGAACCCCATCGGCCAGTACCAGCAACGCAGGCAAGAGAATGACTCCTCCCCGGCCGTAACTCGTGGCTGCGCAGACCAGGTTGTCACCCTGGCGAGCGATAGGTACTGTAATCTGGCCCGTGATTGCCAGGCGCAGTGAACCGACATCGGGCATATTCAGGCCGGAGGCCAAGGGCGTATCATAGAACTCGACCGGCTCCAGACTGCTCGCGACCGGCATAATCTCCAGCCCCAGGGGTCTGACAAAGACATTGGCCTGCTCAATAGATCGGCGGGATCGGCTGATGATCAAGACCAGACCGCCCCCCTCATCGATGAACTGGCGCAGCGCCTGCTGTCGCTGCTCATCGCGGATGCTATCGGCATCGGTGACCACACGCGACGGTAGCGGCTCAGGCCACTGTCCAGCAACAGGCTGAAGGACGTGCATGCCCTCGCTTTCCAGCACGCTGGTCAACTCGGCCCCGACAGCAGCCAACCTCCCCGCCGAGGGTAGATCCACCAATACAGTCTGGGCGTCCTGGGCGAGGCTGGGCACCGTTACAACCACCGTCACGACCGCAGCGACAGCCATAACCAGATCAATTCTCCGCGTCGTACTCATTGTCACTCCACTCCCCATAGGCCAGCCAAATCATCGCTATTTCTGCCCACTATCTTCCCCAAAATATCCCACATTCCTCCCCTTTGACTCTCGCAAATCGGGAGAAGGGCAAGGGGAAGACCATATCAGCAGCGAACTACTGTATCCAAATAAACTGGCCCAGGGATGCCAGCCAGGCACCACTGTCGGCATGGGCAAAAAAAGGACACTTAGAATGACTGACAAGCACACGTATGAAGTCCGGGAGTTGCCGGCACACGCGGCAACGACTGGCCCCAACCACCACTTTTTTGGCTATTATGATATGCTGCAGTGGGACGCAACCGGCCGCTATATCCTGGGGCTGGAGACCACCTTTATGGACCGCTCGCCGCAGCCGGAAGATCCTGCCATTGTCGGCCTCATCGACATAGAGAATAATTGCCGCTGGGAGCCGCTGGCCGAGACCCATGCCTGGAACTGGCAACAGAGCAGCCGCCTGCAATGGCTGGCCACTGCTCCGGACCGCGAGATTATCTTCAACGACCGGACCCCCGATGGTTTTGTTGCCGTGATTATGGACATCCAGACCGGCAAGAAGCGCATTCTGCCCCGAGCAGTGAATATTGTGTCACACGACGGCAAATCAGCGTTGACGCTCAACTTCTCGCGGGTGCATCGTTTCCGCCCCGGCTACGGCTATCCGGGGATGGCTGACCCGTCAATCAGTGACCCGGCACCGGCTGACGATGGAGTGTTTTGGATGGACCTGGCCACCGGCGAAAGCCGCCTCATCATCAGTTTCCATGATATTCTGGCGCTGCCGCCTAAACGCGCCGATTGGGCCGGTGCTTCGCACTGGGTGAATCATCTTGCCATCGCTACCGACGACCAGCGTGCCTCGCTGCTACATCGCTGGACACTGCCCAAGGGAAGGTGGTGGACCCGGCTGATCACTGCCAATATGGACGGCTCTGATATCTATCTGCTAAACGACTACAATCTCGTCTCGCATTTTGACTGGCGCGATAGCAACCATATCCTCGCCTACGCCGCCGGCCCTACTGGGGACTATGATTTCTATGTGCACACCGATCAGTCCACCGAGATGCAGCCGCTGGGCGATATGATGCCTGACGACGACGGCCACTGCTCATATTCTCCGGACCGCCGCTGGGTGCTCAACGATACCTACCCCGACGAGCAGGGCCAGCGGACGCTGATGCTCTATGACATCGCTAACGACCGGCGTATTGACCTGGGGACGTTCTATTCACCCGCCGTGCAGCCTGACGAGCTGCGTTGTGACCTGCACCCTCGCTGGAACCGCACCGGCACGCAAATCTGCTTTGATTCTGTGCACGAAGGAAGTCGGCAAATCTACCTGATGGATGTGGAGCCAATCGTTGCCGAAGAGTAGGCAGGGCTAAAGCACAAGATTAAGCAGGCCACCGACAACGAGGGCGACCACGACCATAAGTGCCGCAGCCTTGGCCATGTCGCGGACTCCAAATTCGCGTAGCAGAACGACGAAGGTTGCTACACAGGGGAAATACACTGCCAGCATTACGCAGGCAATAATAAGCTGTTTCAAGCTCAGTCCCAACGGGGCGAGCATTCCTACCGCGACGTCTTTGCGCAGGAAACCAATAAGTAGGGCGGCAACAGCGTCAGCGGGCAAGCCCCACAGTCGGATGACAATCGGGGCAAAGAGCCGGCCCAGAAACTGGATGATGTGAAGCGCATAGAGGATATTCACCAGGAACACGCCCAGCAGCACATACGGTACCGCATCGGTGATGAACTGGCGGGTGCGCAGCCAGACCTTCTGTGCGACAGCGCGGAAGTAGGGCACCCGGTAGGGCGGGATCTCAATAAAGATTTCCGGGGATTCACCCGGCAAGGCATGTTTGAATACCAACGCCAGTACTACCCACAGTACAGCCAATGTGCCAAACACTGCAAACATACCAAGCGTGGGATTATCAGATTGGCCCATCAAGCCGATTATCACCGCGATCTGAGCCATACA
>JALGTJ010000200.1 GCA_029821415.1 Candidatus Zipacnadia bacterium | reverse complement strand
GTGGGCAAAGACCCACTCACCTTCGTCAACCGTGCGCACCTCCAGATCGGACAGCTCAACTCCGCGCGACTTCGCAAAGCCCACCGCTGCCTTGGTGGGATTGCCCTGGGCATCGAACGCGGCCTGAGCGGGCGGGCCTTTTATCTCCTCTACGATGTCTTCCTGGCGGTCGGCAACATCATTGACAATGATTGCCAGCCGCCGAGGCGAATAGCCGCCTCAAGCTGGGCCAGCGCCGGCAAGACGGCATTGGCCGGAATCTCTTCAACACCAATTTCGTAAAGCAAGTCTGCTGACATCGGTTCTATTTGTAGCTTATCCTATTCTTCAAGTAGCGGAAAGCCCAACTGCTCGCGGTCGGCGACATAGGCTTCGGCCACCCGGCAGGCCAGTCGCCGCACTCGCATAATCATCGCGTTGCGTTCGCTCACGCTCAGCGCTCCGCGGGCATCCAGCAGATTGAAGGTGTGCGAGCATTTCAGCACGTAGTCGTATGCCGGTAGAGGCAGATGAGCCTGTAGGCAAGCCTCAGTCTCGCGCTCGTAGCGGCCAAAAAGCTCTCCGAGCATCTCGGTGTCGGCTACTTCAAAGTTGTAGCTGGAGAACTGCTTCTCTTCGGCGTAGCGAATCTCTCCATACTTGATTTGGTCAGACCAATCCAACTGGCGATAATCGTCCACGTCTTGCAGATACATCGCCAACCGCTCCGGTCCGTAAGTCAGCTCCACAGGGACGGGTTGACACTCCAGACCACCGACCTGCTGGAAATATGTAAACTGGGTAATCTCCATACCGTCCAGCCACACCTCCCAGCCAACGCCAGCCGCTGCCAGGGTGGGTGCCTCCCAGTCATCTTCCACGAACCGAATGTCGTGGGAGGCCAGGTCAATGTCCAGCGCGACCAGGCTGTCCAGGTAGATATCCTGAATGTCCGCCGGAGCGGGCTTCATAATCACCTGATACTGGAAGTAGCGCTGCATCCGATAGGGGTTTTCGCCGTAGCGTCCGTCAGTGGGGCGCCGTGAGGGTTGGACATAAGCGACCCGCCACGGCTCGGGGCCCAGCGCGCGCAGGAAGGTATCTGGGCTCATCGTCCCCGCCCCCACCTCTACATCATACGGCTGGCTAATGTGGCAGCCTTGGTTCGCCCAGAACTCGTTCAAGGTGATGATTAGTTGCTGGAAAGTCATAACAGTAGAGATAGCCAGACGGGTTGTGCGGTATAGCTGGGAATACTGACAGGGCGGGCCTTCGCGCCCGCCCTGTCAAGCTCTGCTTACTGAAGCCCATCAATTCGAGCTAATCACGGCCACCAGCCTCAATACCATGCTCAGCCAGATATGGCCGGAGATCGGGCAGCTTGCGGCGAATCCGCGACAGGGCGTTGTCAATTGACTTGATTTTGCAGTTGAGAGTCTGCGCCATCTCCCGGTAGGACTTGCCGGTGCGATATTCGGTGAGCACCTCCCACTCGAACGGAGAAAGCTGCTCGCGCAGTGACTGTTGTAAGACCCGCTCACCCTCTACGCCCAGGACGACGTCTTCGGGGTTAGCATCATGCTCCGAAATCAGAACCTCCAGCAGGTTTCGATCGTCGTCATCATCGCCACCGGGTGTAGCATCCAGGGAAACCGAGGTATTAAGTGGAGTTTGCTTCTGGCGGGTAGCGGCCTTTATTGCCGAGATCATCTGTCGTTGGATGCAGACTTTAGCAAATCCCGCAAAGGAGGTGTCGCGATCGGCGCGGAAATCTGTTATCGCCTCCCACAGCCCGATCATCCCGATCTGGATCAAGTCGTCACGTTCTGCGCCCATCAGGAAGTACGACTTCACTTTGGCCTTTACCAAGTTGCGGTACTTGTAAAGCAAATACTCGCAAGCGCGCCGGTCACCGAATTGCTGGGTGCGCCGTACTAGCTCTTCGTCGGGAACCTGTTCATAGACAAAGATGCTGGCCGGCGCGGAGGTCTCACCAAAAAGCCCTGTGGCAGTAGCCATGAGCCACCTCGGAGATAGGCAGAATTATTGGTAGATACGCTCCTCCCCCGCCTGCTCGCGCCCTATTGTCTTATTTGGTTAGCAAGGATGCTTTTGTCCTGGCCGCCCGCCCGCTGCACAATTTGCTAATCTCTTCCGCCGAGGGAACCTAATTAGCTGTGTACGCTGGCATGTAAAAGACGAGCCCTTGTCCGAGCCCGCCCTTCATCGCTGCTTCGTAAGCTTTACAGAACTGTTCGGCCTGCGGCAACTCCTGCTGCGACCTTGTCGCCTATCGGTACCTGGTGTAGCGGCGGCGGGAGGGACCACCAGATTCAGTTGTCTTGACATCTACACCCTGCTACTAACACGGGTAAGTATACACTATTTTAATCGCCGCGTCAAGCCATTTAGGCCAATTTACGGCGATTTTAGCCCAAAATCTCGCTTATTGCGATTACTTCTCCTCCGTTCTCTATTGACAGGTTGCATGCTTCGGTTACTGCGAGAGTCTTCACCGCATCAGCATAGTCAGAATATATTTCGCTGCGGTCGCCGCTTATAATCGCTTCAACAAAGGTATTGGCTTCCCGCTGGTAGCCATCAATCTGCCTCTCGTATTCCCCTGCACCGTTCGCATCAACCCAACCGATGCCCTCTCCACCCTTAACTTCTACCGTTACCTTTTGAGCAATTACTCGCAGGCTGCTTTGCCCCCAGTTCTCGGACAGGCAGGTACTGGAAATAGTCCCGACAGCACCATTGGCGAATTCCAGGTTGGCTACGGTTGCATCCCAGATATCAAAATCCGGGTAGACTTTGTTCATAGCTTGGAGTGTGCCAAAGGCTTGGACACGCTCAACCTCGCCGACCATGAATCGCGCCATGTCCATGATGTGGGTAGTCTGCTCAATCATCTGTCCTCCGGATTGGCTTTTAACTCGCCACCAACTCGCACCGGGCGTGCTGGTCCAGAAATTGCCGAAAACCAGCCCGATGGTCTGGTCAGCCAGCATCTCGCGCCCCTTCTGCACATGATCTTCCCACCGGTACTTGTAGGCTACTACAGTTGTGACGCCTGCCTGCTGAATTGCACACGCCGCCAGCTCGATGTCACCGTGGGCAAACGGCGGAGTGCAGATGACCAGAGCATCTAGCTGTTCGCTCTCCAGCATTTTCTCAAAATCCTGGTAGGCATTGCCGCCATATTCCGCGGCTGCCTTCTGTGCCCGCGCCAGTTCCAGGTCACAGTATGCAATTAGTTGTGCTTCTGGGTTCTCGCTTAGCGTCTGTAGATGGCGCTGGGCGATACCGCCGGTGCCAATGAATCCGATTCTTACCGACATTTGCAGCCCTCCCTAATTAGGCCATGGTTTGGTCATTCCTGTGCTCGTTCTGGTAGATAGTACAGCAAAATCTCGTGCGGAGCAAGCGGCTGTCAAGCTCTTTTCACATAGTTGATTTGCAGGTTGCTAAGCACCGAGTGTAACTCAGTCTTTTCCTGCGGTTCCAAGTCAGGCTCTAGCTTGGTAATCACGAATTCAAGAGTATCAATGGCCACCTTAGCCTGGGGCAGATCCTGTTTGGTCTCCTCAGCTCCAGGAGCCTTCTGAATTCCCAGGTTAATCCAGGCCTGCTGTGTCAGTAAGCCAGCTGCAAGCCTCAATGTATCATACACGTCCAGAGCCTGCAGCGGAATCTCCTGCGCCGCCTCCGGTTCCTCCGGCTCAACGGGTTGCTGGGCAGCCGCTTCGGCTCCCGTCTGCTGCTCATCGGCAGGCATGGACTCCGGCTCAGCAGAATGTCGCTTATCTACCTTCTGGAAGCTGGGTTCGTGTTGCCCCTGCTCTTCCTCTTGTTCCTCTTCCTTGAAGGTCAACGGTTCATCCCTCCTTAGGCGTGTGGCTATACATCAGCGGCAACGTAGCAGAAAAGCCGCACTTGGCACCTACCTCCACCTTCCGTCTGCGAACCATTTATCTCAATCACAGCGCCCGCTAATTCTACCAACGAGCTAACCGCTCTGTCAAATCAGTGCTTGCAACAGGGGAGGTCAGGCGCCGCCAGCGAAGGAATGTTGAGTCGCGGGGAGTAAGAGCAGAAGGAAGGAATCTACTGTACCGACGCGAGGCACCATGGATTGAATGCGCAACCCACGAGCGAGAAGTTAATTGTGTATACCGGTAGCCCGGATGAGACCAGACTGTGGGCAGCGCGCCTGGCTGGCTACCTGCAAGCCGGTGACTTCGTGGCGCTGTGCGGCCCGCTCGGTGCTGGCAAGACCTGTTTTGTGCAAGG
>JALGTJ010000199.1 GCA_029821415.1 Candidatus Zipacnadia bacterium | reverse complement strand
GGCGTTGCGTGCCCCACAGGTCCGAATCATATCGTCCACAAAGCTGGTGGCTCCGGCCACGAATAGTGGGTCGCGTGACAGAACGAAGAGCACCCGCAGGCTGTTGCCCGCTCCACGATGCTGGGCTGCTACCCTGTCTTTGCGCTTAGCAAGAGCCTTGGCAGCTTCATCGCCTTGCTCATCGTGACCGGTAATTCGGCCAATGCGTCGCACTAAGGCAATGACATCGTCCAATGTTTGGGGATCATAGCCCAGAACAGGAATCTTCATCTCCAGCAGCCGATCAACAAAGGCGGCATCCACTCCACGGGCGGCCAGTACCAGGTCAGGTTGCAGGCTGACCAGCCTCTCCAGACTGGGATTGATGATACCACCAATTGATGGCTTGGCTTGCGCCTGGGCTGGGTAGTCACAGAAGTCGGTGCGTCCGGCGAGTTGCTGGCCAGCACCGACCAAGAAGACTATCTCAGTTAGGTTAGGCGATAGGCTGATAATGCGCTGGGGAGGCTTGTCTACTATCACTGTATTTCCCAGATCGTCGGTGAACGACCGTGGCCAGGGCTTGCTCGCGGCCGTAACAGTTACAGCGGGGGGATGCGCCCCTGGTGGTTGATCAGCAGGCTGCCTGGAGGCTTGGCACCCAGCGACCAACCCAACAACGATCAGACCTACAAGCTCTAGCTGTTTGTGGGTTGATCTCTTCATTGTGAACGCATCTCCCCCGGTATCCCGTCATTGACCTACTCTAAGTCGTAGGCGCTGTCGTCTTCCGACAGGTCAGCCAGCGAGTCGTCATGAGGACTGACATTGAACTTCTGTCCCGCCGCCTTAGCATGGCCATCACAATAGGCGACATTGGCTGTCCCGTTGTGGCGGAAATGCACATTGGGCCCAATCCCCCAGGCAATTCGGAACGGGTCACCCGGCGCACGCAGATAGTTGGTGGCCGCCACAAACGGCTCGCCTCCCCCAAAGGGAACGTTCCAGTAGGCGCTATCGCACAGCATCACGGTCTCGCTAGGGTGCATAATATCTCCTAATGCCGCTGGCGTAAGGCCTTCGTCAGGTGAGCCGCCTACATAAGAAGCATTGTAGGCGTAGCCACTGTACGGACGCCCCCATGACTCCAGCCCTTGGGCGGTAGGGCAGGCGTTAATTTGCTCATTGCGCGTGTAAGGACCGATCAATCCCAGCTCATAAGTAGGGGGCCAGCCCGCGGTGTAGTAATCCCACGCCGAGGTCCAACTCCAGTCAGACGCCATCTTATAGGCGAACGGCATCCTCTCATCGTGGTCCTGCGCATACATCAGAAAAGCCAAAGCAAGCTGTTTGACATTGGACAGACAGCTCGTCTGGCGGGCCTTTTCCCTCGCTTGAGCAAACACCGGGAAAAGGATGGCCGCCAGGATAGCGATAATCGCTATGACCACGAGCAGTTCTATTAACGTAAAGCCGGTTTTCTGGTTGTAGAGACGTAGCATTATTGTCTCACCTCAGAGATAGTGTTGGGTTTTTAGTACTGACACGGCTGTTATTCACTTGTCTGGAGCAACAAAGCAAAAAACCGCTGCTCCAGCGAGCAGCGGTGGCTATAAAAGCAAAGCCGTCACCCCCTCCCGCGAGGAGACGAAACTGGCATCAGCTTGCACAGCAGTATCCTGACTCTCGGATCGTCCTACTTCCCGCCCCTTCCCGAAGGCACACAGCCTTCAGTGGGTACTTGCGGGTTTCGTCCCCGATTACAGTTGCGGGGCAGTGATGGCTTTGCACCATCTTCCTGCACGCGCAAGCTATCATCTCTGATTTTGGATTTTGTGTAGTATACCATACTCAGCACGCAAAGTCAATAGTCCCTGTTTGCACACCGCCAGCTTGCCTGTAGCCCAGCCTTGTGGTACTATGATGCTGGTGGCTACCATGAGTTACACAGTCGGCGTTTTGCTGTCCATAGCCGCAGTCGCCGTGATCATCGCCGCGCTTGTAGAGCTGAGCAACTACTTCCGCGGCCGGACGATAATCTCTGGCCGCCAGCTTCTGCTGCGTCTGGTCATGGCCGTGCTGCTGCTCGCCATTATCGGCCTCGGCTTTTGGGGGAAGATTTATCTGAGCACCGGAAACCCGGAGCCAATAACGGTGGCCATCGCAGTTGGCCTGGGGATTGTGATGTTTGTTGCGGTAGTGATGCTAGCACTGCTAGACTTGCACCAAGTCATAGCCGCTCAGCAGCAGGCACGTGCCGAACTGTATCGGCGTCTGGCCGATATGCGCCAGGAGATAGAAGAAATCACCAAAGCTAAACAGGGCCACGATAAAACCGAGCAGGGGCCCGGGACCACCTAGTGACTACCACTGCTCGTGATCTAAAATATATGAAGCGGGCCTTAGAGCTGGCCAAGCGGGGTCTGGGGCGGACTTCTCCTAATCCGGCAGTCGGAGCGGTAGTTGTTGTCGGTGACGAGATAGTAGGAGAAGGCTTCCACCGGGCGGCGGGGGAACCACACGCGGAGATTGTAGCCCTTGAGGAGGCGGGCCAACAGGCAGCGGGGGCTGAACTGTATGTCACACTGGAGCCTTGTTCCACTCATGGCCGAACTCCGCCGTGCACCGATGCCATAATTGCCGCCGGAGTCAGTCGCGTCATCTACGCCTGCGAAGACTGTGATCCAGCTAACGCCGGCCGCGCTGACCAGATACTATCCGCTGCCGGCATTGAGACTTTATCCGGAGTGCTCGAAGACGAAGCTCGTCAGCTTAACGAAGCCTTCTGCAAACACAAAAGCACCGGATACCCTTTTGTAACGGTTAAGCTGGCCAGCACACTGGACGGTAAAATCGCCACCCGCAGCGGCGATGCCCGGTGGATAACAGGCAAAGAAGCGCGGGAATTTGTTCACATTCTGCGCGATCGCAGCGATGCAGTAATGGTTGGCCGAGGTACG
>JALGTJ010000198.1 GCA_029821415.1 Candidatus Zipacnadia bacterium | reverse complement strand
TTCATTGGCTCGTATGGAGTGTTTGCTACGGGACGCAACTGGGACCAGTTGCGTACTACGGTGGGCTATAACGACTTCAATGTTAAGATCGCTGACGCCCACGGCGGCATCTCCGTCGGCCCCGATGGTGCTACCCACCAGGCACTAGAGGAAATCAGCCTCATCACTTGCCTACCTAATTTCAGTATGGAGGTGCCTTGCGACGCTCCGGAGACAGCCCGCGCGACCAAGGCTATTGCGGCGATAGAGGGGCCGGCAGTGGTTCGCTACGCACGGGAGGCTACTCCCGTGGTGACCCACGAGGAGACGCCTTTCGAATTTGGGGTGGCTAATGTCATCCGCTATCGCGGTGAGCGAGAGCGATTTATAGACGCCTTTGAGACTGTGGGCCGATGGTGCCGGAGGCGATGCGGGCTGCTTGGATACTGAAAGAAGACTATGGCATTGAAACACGGGTGGTCAATGCCCACACCGTAAAGCCACTGGACGTGGAGGCCGTTGTCGCTGCCGCCCGCGATGCCGACGCGGTCATCACTGCTGAGGAGCATCAGGTCGGTGGCTTTGGGAATCTGGTGGCCGGAGCTATCTGTAGGGCTGGGCTGGCCGGAGATGTGAAGCTGGATATGGTCGGTGTTGAGGATCGCTACGGCGAGTCCGGTGCGCCCTGGGAACTTATGAAAGTCTTCGGGCTGACGGCTGAGCGATGAAGCCGTTTGAGCTGATCGAACATACTGCGGATTATGCCATTGTTGCGCGGGGCAGAGACCTGCGTGAGCTTATCCAGAACGCTGGCCGGGGCATGATCAGCCTGATGGTGGAGGCCGAGGCGGTGGCTGCTACCAGGCGGGTCGAGTTCGTTGCTGAGGCGGGCAGCCCGGAGCGGCTGCTGCTGGAATGCCTGCGCGAATTATTGTACCTGGAAGAGGATGACGGGCTGGTGCCAATTGACTTCACTGTCGCCGAGCTGTGTGAAGCGACTCTTGAGACCAAGTGCATCGCTGCGGTGAGTCCTATTGACCAGGCTCGCCCTTACCTGCTGGTGAGTATCAAAGCCGTAACCTACCATGACCTGCACATTACGACTACGCCCTGGGGCCTGGAAGTTCAGATCGTCTTTGATGTGTAGAGAGGGTGAAGCGATGAAGATTGTTGACCAGGGCACGATCTTTGACAATCCGGAGGGGCACCCGAACCGAACGAGCGCGTGCTTTCCTGCGATTGAGATGCTCGCGGATGGACGTCTGCTCGCGAGTTGTCAAGTAGGGCCAAGCAAAAATTCCGCTGCCAGCGAGTTGCTCTTCTTTGAGTCGTTTGACGAAGGGAAGACTTGGCAGCCAATAGATGTGAACTTCAACTGGGCCTATCAAGGCGTACCGGGCAGGCCGGCGGCCGGGCATCTTGCAGAAATCTCTCCGGGGCGGCTGCTTATGACGGTCCTGTGGGTCGATCGCAGTGACCCGGATGCGCCCTTTTTCCATCCAGAGACCGAGGGGCTGCTGCCCGTCAAGATGCTGCTTACAGAGTCGGCCGATGGTGGGTACACCTGGTCGGACTTCCGGGAGATCGATTCGTCGCCCTTCATCCAGGCAACTCCCACCGGCCCGATTATCCCCCTCGCCGAGGGGACCTTGATTGCGCCCTTTGAGGTAAATAAGGAATACTTGGACCCCGGTCCGTGGTTGCAGAAGGCCGGGGTTGTCTTCTCGTATGACGGTGGCTATACCTGGAAGGATGCTCGAGTTGCCGCGCACGATTCCACACGAGAGCTGTTCTACTGGGATCAGCGGCATGCGCTGTTGCCGGATGGCACAATCCTGGTCATCTTCTGGACATATAACAATGTCAGTGGGCGGGACATTGACTTGCACTGGGCGGTGAGCAACGATAGCGGGAAGACGTGGACAAAGCCCGCACCAACGGGCATCGCTGGCCAAGCCAGCGTACCCGTCGCGCTGGGCGGCAGTGATGTGTTGCTCCTGTCAGTACACCGTTACGAGCCCCCGTGCCTGCGTGCGCTATTGAGCCACGACGGCGGGAGGACGTGGGACGAGGAAAGCGCTCTGGTCTTCTATGAGAAGCCTATGCCGGCCATCCCGCCTGCCGACCGTACCGCTGACTACCTCCAGGAGATGGGCCTGTGGACATTCGGATTGCCGACCGGAAGGCTGTTGCCCAACGGAGATGTCTTCTGCGTCTACTACGCAGGCGATGCAGAGCAGACCGGAATATACTGGGTGAGGATTGCCCTGCCATAGGCGAGGCCGGTCTGGTTCTGCTTAGAGGGACTTCTGGACAAGCGGCGTAAGCAATCGCCAGCGTGATGCACTTGACCAATATCACCGCGCCGGTGGCGGGGAGGTAAGTGCCGCCGAGGTAAATGATGCCTCCGGCCAGCAGCGTACGTACGATAGTCAATAGTATGGCGCATACTACGTTAGCTGCGGTGTGCGCTGTGCTATCCTGTGAATGTATGGCAGTAAGGGGGCGCAGCTATGAGTGAGACGAACCCGCTAATCTTTGCTCAGATTACCGATATTCACATTGGCCACTACTTCAATCCTCAGGAGGCCGCCTCTAACTTGCGCTGGGCTTTGCGGGAGATTGGGCAAATAGAGCCACAGCCGGCCTGTATCCTGGCCACTGCCGATCTGGTCAGCGGGGGTACGGAAGCTGAACTGGAGGAGTATGCTCGGCTGGCGGCTGACTCGCCAGTGCCGATCTATGCGCTGCCTGCCAACCATGATTTGTGGGGCGAGCAAGACACTGGGGCCTGGGAACGTCTGGTCGGGCCTCTACGTTGCAGCGTGGACCTGCCGGGGCTGCGGGTGGTACTGGTAGACGATGTGAGCCGGCGGCGCGATCAACCGGTCCATAATAACGAGGGCTGGGGAGCTTGGTTGTCGCCAGAAAAGATGGCGTGGGTTGATGAGCAACTGAGCACAGCCCCGGCGGCTAAGCTGGTAGCCCAGCATGTTCCCATACTGCCGATTGCCGACAGCTTCCACAACGCGTGGGCGGACAGCAATGCGTCTGAGGTCCTGGATCTATACAGGCGACACAATATTGCTGCCCTTATCACGGGCCACTGGCATCGCAACAATGAGTGGAAGGTAGCTGGGGTGCGTATCATCAATACCGGGGCTTTGTGCGGTTGGCAATATGATGGCATACCGCCCCACCACTGCTTTCCCACCCGACCAGGCTACCGCCTCTTTGCCTACGACAATGAGGCGCTGCGTACCTTCTGGCGTGACGGCTCCTACTGGACATCTCCTCCCTCCTTTCCGGATCCTCAGGTAACTTTGGAGTGGATCGGCCCTGTCCATACGGGAGGCCCGCGCCCGCAAGTCCAGCCCGTTGAGGTTTATGCCAACTGCACACTCGTGGCCAAGGCTTTCAGTGTGGAAACGGAGATCGCCGAGGTGGCCTGGAGTGCGGTGCGCGGCCAGTGGCAACGGGCGACTCTGGCGTATCAGGGCCTGTGGTCGGAATGGAAGGTGGAGCTGGATATGGACCGGTTGCGGGGTATGGGCGAACAAACACTTTGGGTGCGTGCAACCCGGGCCGACGGCCAGATAGCCTATGACGCGTTTATGTTAGCCGTTGAATTGCCTCATCGCCGCTTCCATGCCCTCCGCCAGAACACATTCCACGGCGGCAAACGCCCGCTGAATTAGCTCTTCGGCGGCTTCCTCTTCTTCAGACTCAAACGGTGAAAGCACAAAGCCGCGAGCCTCGGCTCCCGGTGGCAGCCGGCCAATCCCCAGCCGCAAGCGGGGAATCTGCTCTGTGCCCAGGTAGTCAATGATGGACTGCATGCCCTTGTGCCCGCCGGAGCTGCCGGCGCGGCGCAGCCGCAGCATCCCCAGGTCAATGTTGATATCGTCATAGATGACCAGCAAGTCTTCGGGGGATAGATCAAAGTGGGCACAGACGCGGGCAACGGCGCGGCCACTTTCGTTCATAAAGGTCATCGGTTTGACCAGCAAAACTTGGGCGCCCCCGATTTCGCCCTCGCCGATGACCGCCTGGAGCATATGCTGAGGCGAGGGGAACCTGTGACGCTGGGCCAGCAGATCAATGACGCGAAAGCCGACATTATGCCGAGTTTCGGCATACTGCGGTCCGGGATTGCCCAGGCCGATGATGCAATGTAGTAGAGATGCCCTCATTGCTCTCGGTTGATTGAGCAGATTGAGCTCCTGCCCGGTGAGGATATTGCCAGTGCGGTCTGGCAGAACAAAGCGCCTTGGCTCTGAGCAGCGCGCCGGCACAAGGGCTTCTTCCCAAAGTCAGAGAGCTTACTGCCAGACGGCCAGGCTGCTATTTGCTCTCCTCCTCGGCTTCCGCGGGCTCTTCGCCCTCTGCCAGCTCTAATTCTTCCTCTTCCAGTTCCACTGGTATCTCTTCCAGACCGGCCAGCATCTCTTCAGAGACCCGCACCTCCAGGTCCTCCTCCTTGATGGGTGCGGCGATGCTCACCACTGTCTCGGCGGGGTCTATCAGAATCTCGACGCCCTCCGGAGCCTGCAGAGCTTCGGCGTGAACAGTGTCGCCGATCCTCAGGCCGGTAATGTCGGCCACCAGGTGGTCCGGGATATTGGTGGGCAGACAGCGCACTTCCACTTCGTGGATAATCTGGTCAACTACTCCGCCGTCCGCTACCACGCCGGGGGCTGTGCCCTCAACCTGAACGGGAACGCTGAAGATACCGGTCTCCTTAAGTGATATCCATTGGAAATCAACGCTTAGCGCATTACGCCTAATGGGATGGCGTTGGATCTCCTTGACAATTGCAGCGGCTCCCTCCTCAACCTCAACGCCAGCGATTTGCAAGTCCAGCAGGACATTGAGTCCTTGCTCAGTACGCAGCGCCTCCTCGAGTTGATCTGCACGCACAGCGATGGGCAGGGCTTCTTTGCCCATGCCATAGACGACTCCTGGGACTATACCTTGTTCGCGAAGCCGGCGGGCCGGCCCGGAGCCAAACTCCTCACGCCGCTTGTTCGCGAAGCCGGCGGGCCGGCCCGGAGCCAAACTCCTCACGCCGCTCGGCCTCTATGACTACCTGTTCCACCTATATCTACCTCCTGATTTGTCGGTTTATCTTCGGTCTGGTTTGCTATGCCCTCAAAACATTCGTTTCTGGCGGGTGGCACGGTTGGCTAGGATCGCGCTTACTGACGCGTCTTTGTGTATGTTATCAATTGCTTCGGCCAACAATGGTGCGAGGCTGAGAATCTCCATCTTGTCAAGTCGCTTCTCCGACGGGATGGGGATTGAGTCAGTCATTACCACGCTGTCC